>CAMGRA010000096.1 GCA_946061345.1 uncultured Clostridia bacterium
CATTCCTCCGCAGCCTGACGGGTCGCCTCCAGGAAGCCCTCCTCCTCGATGCAAAGGTAGTCCAGAAGCTCCCTTCCCTGCAGCCACCGGCCGGTATTCTTTTCGTAGCAGTATACACCGTTCTCCGTATAGCCGTAGTAGCTCTCGGCGGCAACGAGCAGGATCACCAAGTCCTGATAGAAGGAAGGATACCAGTTCACGATGTTGTAACCCAGGTCAACGCCGTCCTTCATTGCCGCATACTGTTCCTCGATCAGTTGGCCGAAGCTCTCGTCGATGGCATCGTTGATGGCGCGTGCCCCCTCCGTCGGGGCGGTGAACATGGGCAGGTGGTAGGAATAATAGTAGAGACTGCTGTTCTCGCTGTCATAGACGACCTCATACTCTCCGCCGTCGTTATAAGACTCATAGACCAGGCCCTCGAGACGTTCATAGGGGTCGTCGGGCTGAGACGGTTCCTCCGTCGGGCTTTCGGGCGGTTCTTCCGTCTGCGGAGGCGCGGAGGTCCCGGCAGGCTCCGAATTACCGGCAGTGGGGAGGGTTAAATTCTCAGAAGGCCCGCTCGCGGGCTCTTTTTCGCCGCAGGCGGTCAGGGTCAGCAGAAATAACAGGGCAAGGGCAAACGCGGTAAATCGTTTCATTGCCGTTCCTCCGTTCTGTCAAATAGGCTTTGCCGGGGCGGCGGCATAGACCACCGCCCCAAGTTGTTTACTTTAACAACTGGATCGAGTAAATAACGGACTCGACCTCAGACGAGAGACACTCTTCATAGCTGTTGTAGGAACGGGCACTGATGGTGACACCGTAGTACTGCCCGGAGGACTCTCCGAAGGAGATATAGGTATCGACATAATAGTCGCCCCACATATTATAGGTGATACGGACCGCGTCGAAGCCGGCGATCTTCAGTTCTTCCTTCTTAAAATCCTCATAGTCGGAATAGGAATCCAAATTGTCCAGAGCCTGCTGCGCCTCGTCCTCGCTCCAGGCCGCCGTGAAGTAGATGCTCAGGGAGCCGTCCTCCGTCTCCAGACAGTGGAAGATATCATCATAGGTGAAAACGTCGGTGGGATAGTTGAAGAGGAGAACACCGGCGTCGTTATAGTCAAGGACGCCGTCGCCTGCGATGGGCGCGCCCGGTTCACTACTGCCCACCGGAGCGGTTTCGTCGATGGTGTCGGGGGCGGTGTCAACGCCTGCCTCGATGAGGGGCAGATACCAATCGTCATAGTATCCGGGCATCATGTCGTCATAGGGCAGGTCGGTGGTGTCCGCATTGCGCACATCCTCCCAGTCCATGCCCCAGGGGCGCAGATAGAACGTATAGTTAAACCAGTTTTCTCCGTTGCTCTCCGGGTCGGAGTAGGTTCCGTCGATGCAGATCATCTGGTCGAGGGAGCTGACCTGAGAGGCACCCGGGTCGACGATCCAGTCGGCATGGCCGATCTCGTAATCCCAGAAATAGCCGCTCTCGGACATCATGCAGCCGTACTCCGTCGTGCCGCTGCCAAAGGAGACATCCGTATCGATCATGTACTCGTCAGCATCGCAGTCCTCATCCCAGATCTGGATATTGCCGGTCGTGTCGTCATAGAGGATAACACGGGCACAGGCATCCCAGAACAGGCTTTCCCAATCGGCATACTCGCCGCCGGCACTGGTCACGATCCACCAGCCGTACCAGTCACCTTCCCACCAGGCGTAGGGGGCGTCCGGGACTTCAATGGTCGGTTCCTCGGTCTCGCTGACGTCGGCAGTACTGGTTTTCGGCGCGGAGGCGCCGCCCTTTACAAAGGTCATGGGCATACCCATTTCCATGAAGTCCACGACGAGAGTGCCGTCCTTCAGGGTGCCTGTGCTGTCGATGCCCTCGATCGTAATGGTGATGTTCTCGCCGTTCAGGGTCCATGTACCCTCGGCAGAGTCGCCCTCCAGGGTCATGACGCACTTGCCGCCGGACTTCAGTTCGACGTAGTTTTCGCCTTCATAAATATCGGAAAAGTTCATGGTCACGCCCATCGCCTCGATGGTCGTGCCCTCATATCTGCCCAGATTCGGGTCACTGTCGTTGTCTTTTTCACCGCAGGCCGTGAGCGTAAAGAGCATTGCAAGCGCCAGCAGGATGGCTGCGAGTTTTTTCATTTTGTTTCCTCCAAACTTATAACAAAGAAATACGGGCGGTAGCAAGTCGCCGCCGCCCGGGCTACAGGAATTAAGCCTGCTTGTTTTTCGCAGCGCCGATGATAAACAGCACAGGAAGAACAAGGCCAAGAATCAGGGAGAACACAGGGAAGCTGTTGCCGCCGATAACGGTGAAGATGCAGCCTGCAACGCACAGGACTGCGACCACGATGCCCCAGCCCATGCAAGTGCCGGCCTTTTCAGGCTTCTTTGCATTGGCGACACCGATGATGCCGGCCACAAGCTCAGCAACTGCGCTGACAAGGGTCAGAGCGCCGGCTGCGTACAGCATACCGGAAGAAGCTCCCAGAGCGGCCAGGGCAGCAATACCCAGCAGTGCGATGATGGCAACGATCAGAGAGACCGCGCCGCCGATGATCATGAGAATGCCGGTGACTTTCAGGAAGCCGGCGCCCTTAGCTGTAGTTTGTTCCATAATTATTACCTCCATTTTTCGTTTTATGATGTATTTTTTACGTTTCTCTTTTTTCGCCACCGCAGGCGAAGGGGTTTCCTTCTCCTTTCCTCAAAGACTACAGAAATCACGGACAGACATCCGAATCTCCTCTTTGGATCAGTTGCGGACAGAACCGCCGCAGTATTCACAGCGGCCGGATTCATCCGGCGTCGTGGTGGCTCCGCACCAGGGGCAGGTAACTGCCTGCTTGGGAGCCGCAGCCTCCTCTGCCTGCTTGCGTACCTGACGGCGCACCTGAGTCAGGGCCGTGCGGATCTCATTGGCTAACCGTTCACGCTCCTGGTATTCCACGTTCTGACGGGGGTTAACTGTGGTGCCGAGGCGCGTAGCGGCGGTATCAACCTCCACATCATTCCCCAGACGGAAGCGCATCCGGTCGAACCAGGGGCTGTTGACGTGGATATTCACCCAGAATTCATAGCTGTAGTGATAACGAGGCGGGTTGTAGCTGACCTCCTTGCCGTCAGGCAGCTCGCGTTTTTCCTCCGACTTGCTCTCCTCTACGTCAACGTCACAGCCGGTGACCTGGGAGAAATCCAGCACATCGGGGTTCGCTTCCTGCCAGCGCCGGGCAGAGGTCACCATAAATTTCCCGGCGTCCTCGTCCAGCAGCACCTTGGTGTCTAAGCCAAGGGTACGGGTAACATGAAATGCTTCCACCGCCGCCTGGTTTGCCTCGCGGTATTCCAGTTGGGAGCGGATCTCCTCCACCGTGCTCTGGCGGCGCTCGGAGAACCAGGGGGAGAGCTTCTTGGCACACTCCTTGCACAGGTTGCCATCCTCCAATTTGCGGTTGCCCAGGAGACCGATCTCCCCACCGCAGATATCGCAGTTTTTCTTTTCAAACAGTTTACCAAAGAAGCCCATTTGTAGTTTCCTCCCTTACAATATGTAGATTACTTGATCACAATGCTGCCGAGGATGGCCAGCACGTCCGCGTCGGTGGCTGTGATGGGATCATCCTCGCCGAGGCTCATGGTGACCTGGAGCTGCACATCGCCCGTGGTCCAAATAACAGCCATGGGGCTGTCGAGGCTGGTGCCGGTGAAGCCGTTCCAGGTGTAGCCGCCGGCCTGGATGGGCTCGAGGTCCACAGGGTCGTCATAGAAATCCTTCATGCCGGTATACATGGTGTTGTCCGGATAGTAGTTGATCTGGACATAGGGCATGGAGAACAGGTCCCATTCCGAGTCGCCGCCCTTGCAGATCTGCAGAGCAGTGGGGTCGTAGTCGCCGTCGTATTCATCAAACATATCCGAAACGGGGAATTCCTTCCAGCCGTCGGGGACAAGAACGGTGAATTCGCCGGCGTCGTAGGTCTCACCAGTGACTTCCTCCGGAGTCTCGGGGGTCTTGCCGCCGCCGCAGCCGGCCAGAACTGCCGCGCAGAGCGCGAGGGCAAGCAGCATAAGCAATGCTTTTTTCATGGTCTTTTTCATTTTCAGTTACATCCTTTCATTATTACACTACCATCTCAACCAGAGACGGCGTTACCGGAGCGCCTTGCTCATTTAACTGAGAAGCACAGTGAACACACATATCCAGATCCTCGCAAATCAG
>CAMGRA010000097.1 GCA_946061345.1 uncultured Clostridia bacterium
TCGAACTTTCTCGACAGTCTCCCAGCGTGTCGAAAAGGTTTTTCGACACGCTGAAGCTTTAAAGCTTTTTATAGCGCCGAAGGCGCGTCAGATTCTGCACAAGACGGCACAGCGTGCCTTAAGCACGATGTGAGTGTGCGCAGCACACGGGATTCCTGATTAAATAATTTAATCAGGAATCAGTATTAGTCCTTAGCCTTTCGTCATGAGGCTGTCTGCGGCAGCACAAGGACGGACAGGGCCGTTCGCCGCTACGGATGCGGATGTCGGATTCTATATTGTACCATAAATAACAAAGCCTCCGGCGGAGCTGGGCCGGAGGCTTTGTTTATGCAAATGCGGTATGTGGAATGAACGATCAATCCGTAATGATGCGGCAGGCGCTGAAGAAGTGGCTGTTGTAGTAACCGCTGTACAGATTGTCGATGACCACGCCGCGGCTGGGGTTGGCGGCATGGACAAAGTAGCCGTCGCCAAGATAGAAGCCGACGTGGGTGATGTAGGAACCGCCGCCGTGGAAGAAGACCAGGTCGCCGGGGATCAGCTCGTCCATGCTCACGTCCATACCGTCGCGGTACTGATCCTGCGCGCCGCGGGAGAAAGAGTAGCCGAAGTGCTTGTAGACGTAGAGGACGAAGCCGGAGCAGTCAAAGCTGTTAGGGCCATTGCCGCCGTAGACGTAGGGATAGCCGACAAAGCTCTTGGCAAAGGCGCACATATCGTCCAGCAGGGCCATATCGGGATCAAAGTCCGGCTCGCCGTCGGGATGGGCCTCCTGCCATGCCACGGTATATTTGTAGCAGCGCAGGAAGATGGCGATGGCTTCTTCGATGGAGGTGTCGCTCTTGGGATTCAGGTTGTTGCCGTCACCACGCACGGCGCCGATATAGATCATCAGACGAGTGGCGGGAGCGGCCCAGTCGGCCACCTTTCCGCCGTCGCGGTAGCTGGAGAGGGAAGCGGCTCTGGTGTCTTCACGGGGATAGCCGACGACTTTCATAAAGTTGGCCATGATCTTGAAGAATTCCTCGCGGGTCAGCACGTTATTGGGGCCGAACAGACCCTTGCCGTAGCCGTCGACGATGCCCAGCTCGTGGGCGGCGTTGACATCGGTGTCGGTGCAGTCGGAGAAGTGGTCTGCGCCGGTGGGGGTGTAATCCTCGCCGGTGATTTTTTCATAGGCCAGCACAGCAATGGAGCACATCTGGGAACGGGTGATGGATTTGCTCATGTCGCAGTTGTCCAGGACTGAGGGGATCAGGTTGTTGTCATCCATCTCCTTGACTTCACGGATGGCCCAGGGGCTGATGTTGGAGTAGCCCTGGGCGTAGATCTGGACGGATTTGTTGGCCTCACTCTGGGCGTTCATCCACTGCGCCATGTACTGGTAGGCGCGGAAGAACATCAGGATCGCCTCCTGGCAGGAGGTCTGGGACTTGGGACTCAGATAGGAACCGTCGCCCTGAACCACACCGATGGCGACCATTGCCTTGGTGGGTGTGACAGCATAGTCACTGATGGAGCCGGCGTCATAGAAATTGCTCAGAGAGGCCAGGGTAATGGTATTGGGGTCCCAATAGGCCGTGGCCATCATGTTGTAGGTGATCTTGAAGAAATCCTGACGGGTCAGCGGATCGTTGGGGCCGAATTTGCCGTCGCCGTAGCCGCCGACGATGCCCTGCTCAAAGGCGTAGTTGATGTCGGGGTCATTGGTGTCGTCAAAATTCTTGGTGGAGTCAGGACCGACACCGGGAGTGCCCATAAGCTGATTGTAGACCCGGACAGCCATCTGGCACATCTGGCCGCGGGTGATGGGTTTGCTCATGTCGGCCCTGACCAGACTGTCGGGCAGGAAGCCCAGATCATACATGGCCTCGACCGCTTCTTTGGCCCAGGCACCCAGGTTGGAATAGGCGGAAACAGTAGGGATGCAGGCGGCCAGGATACAAAGGCACAGCAGCAGACTTATAATTCTTTTTTTCATGTTGATGATACCTCCATGGACAGCTCCAGACCGACGGGGCAGTGGTCGGAGCCGAAGATTTCGTTGTGGATGGGAGCGGCCTGGATGCGCTCACGCAGACGGTCAGATACCAGGAAATAGTCGATACGCCAGCCTGCGTTGTTGGCCCGGGCGTTGTAGCGGTAGCTCCACCAGGAGTAGACGCCCGCCGCGTCAGGATTGAGATAGCGGAAGGTGTCCGTGAAGCCGGAGGAGAGCAGCTCGGTGAATTTGCCCCGCTCCTCGTCGGAAAACCCTGCGTTGCCCCGGTTGGACTTGGGGTTTTTCAGGTCGATCTCCTGATGGGCCACGTTCAGGTCGCCGCAGACGATGACCGGCTTGCTTGCGTCCAGGGCCTTCAGATAGGCGCGGAAGGCATCCTCCCAGGCCATGCGGTGGTCCAGACGCTTCAGACCGTCCTGGGCATTGGGCGTGTAGCAGGTGAGAATATAGCACTCTGGATACTCCAGGGTGATCAGGCGGCCCTCATGGTCCAGCTCCTCCACGCCGACACCGTAGCTGACGCTTAGGGGCGTGTGACGGGTGAAAACGGCGGTGCCGGAGTAGCCTTTCTTTTCCGCCGAATACCAGAACTGCAGATATCCGGGCAGATCGAGTTTTACCTGTTCCGGCTGGGCCTTGGTCTCCTGCAGACAGAAAAAATCAGCATCCAGAGCGGCAAAGACATCCAGAAAGCCCTTGTCCAGACAGGCGCGGATGCCATTGACGTTCCAGGAAATCAATTTCATAGCTTCACCTCCGATGTTGCATCTATAATAATGCCTGTTGAATAAGCCGCTTTGCGGCTTATTCATGCCCTGCAAGGTGCGTAATTTCATAAAAACGGCTCTTTATAACCGTTTTTATGAAATTCAGGCATTATTACAATGCGTATTGCCATTGGTGCGGCGCACCGCGCCGATGGCAGGTGCAAGAGTTTTGCACATATCCTTGCAAAACTCTTGCACGCGAACAAAGCAATTGCGTTTTGAAAGCTTTTGCTTCCAAACGCTGACGCTTTGTTCAGTACGCATTATATAGTAACAAATTATTACAAAAATTACAACCCCCTGCGAGAAAAAAGTTGACATAAAATGAAAAACATCCTTTTTGCCGGACAGCGCGTCTGCCGGAGGGCGATATACAATATAAAAAAAGAGCTGAAGCTGTGCAGCAGCACAGCTTCGGCTCTTGATATTGAGCTAAAATTACTTGATCTCTGCGGTGGCGCCGGCTTCCTTGAGTTCGTTGACGAGCTTCTCCGCGTCTTCCTTGGAGATGGCTTCCTTCAGGGTCTTCGGGCAGTTGTCGGCGATCTCCTTGGCTTCCTTCAGGCCCAGGCCGGTAGCGGCACGGATGACCTTGATGACGTTCAGCTTGGAAGCGCCGCAGTCCTTCAGGATGACGTCGAACTCAGTCTTCTCTTCGACTTCGGCAGCAGCGCCGGCAGCGGGAGCAGCAACAGCGGCAGCAGCGGCGGAAACACCGAAAGTGTCTTCCAGAGCGTGAACGAGCTCGGCCAGTTCCAGAACGGTAAGGCCCTTAACTTCTTCGATCAGAGCAGCGATTTTTTCAGACATTGTAAAATCCTCCTAATGTATTGTATGATGGTAGATTAGGCTTCCGCAGCTTCTGCGGGAGCGGGGCCTTCCTTCTGCTGGCGGATCTGGTCGATCACAAAGGCCAGGGAAGAGATGGGGGCCAGGAACGTGCCGAGCACCTGAGCGACAAGAGCATCCTTGCTGGGAAGCTCGCCGAAGCCCTGGAGCTGCTCGACGGACAGGACGGAACCTTCAACGAAGCCGCCCTTGATCTTCAGAACATTCTTGTTCTTCTTGGCAAACTCGCAGACGATACGGGCCGGAGCAATGGGGTCGCCGGTGGTGGTGGCGAGGGAAGTGGTGCCGTTGAGCAGCTCATCAAACTGGGTATAGCCGGCCTTGTTGGCGGCGAAACGGGTGAGCGTGTTCTTGACGACGGTGTATTCCACGCCGGCCTCACGGAACTTGTTGCGAAGCTCGGTATCCTGTGCGACAGTGATGCCCTTGTAGTCGACGAACACGGCAGCGGTAGAACCCTGCAGCTTGTCGGCCAGCGCATCAACGATTGCCTTTTTGCTTTCGAGAACCTTGGAATTGGGCAATGTGTGTCACCTCCGAAAAAAATAACCTCATGCCAACAGACATGAGGACACAGAAATC
>CAMGRA010000098.1 GCA_946061345.1 uncultured Clostridia bacterium
ACCTCGTCAGCGTCCTGCTCGATGGCGCCGGATTCACGCAGGTCCGACAGCATGGGGCGCTTGTCCTGACGGCTCTCATTGGCACGGGAGAGCTGGGACAGGCACAAAACCGGCACGTTCAGCTCCTTGGCCATGATCTTCAGGGAGCGGGAGATGTCGGAGACCACCTGCTGGCGGTTTTCGCCGCCGTAGGATTTGGTGCCCGCCGAGGTCATAAGCTGCAAATAGTCGATGACGACCAGCGCCAGATCGTCGATACGGCGGCACTTGGCGTTCATCTCCGCCACGGTGATGGAGGGGTTGTCGTCCACCCGCAGATCGGTCTGGGACAGTGCCGCCGAGGCAATGCCGATCTTGCTCCACTCGTCCACGGTCAGGCGGCCGGTGGTGAGTTTTTTGTTGTCGATAAAGCTCTCGTTGGAGATCAGACGGGTCACAAGCTGCTGCTTGGACATCTCCAGAGAGAAGAACGCCACGGTGCGCTTGGGGTATTTCTTCGCAACGCTCAGGGCGATATTCAGGGCCATGGAGGTCTTGCCCATGCCCGGACGGGCAGCAAGAAGCATCAGGTCTGTCTTGTTTAGGCCGCTGATGAATTTATCCAGATCCCGCAGGCCGGTGGAAATGCCGGAAATATCGCTGCCGGACTCGCTCAGCTCCGTCAGGCGGTCAAAGACCTTGAGCAAAATGGTGCCCACGTGCTCCAGAGACTCGTTGGTGTTGCCCCGGCGCAGGGCGTAGATCTTCTTTTCGGCGGCTTCCAGCATATCCTGGGCGCTGCCGGTGCCCTCATAGACGGTGTTAATGATGTCCGTCGCCGCCTCCGACAGATTGCGCAGCAGCGCCTTGTCGTGGACGATCTGGGCGTACTGCTTGACGTTCGCGGCGGTGGGAGTGATCTCCATAAGCTCCATGATGTATTTGGTGGAGCTTTGCTCGTCGTAAACGCCCCGCTCGCGCATCTTGTCCAGCACCGTCACCGGGTCGATGACCTGGGAGTAGCTGAACATCTCGTAGACGGTCTCAAAGATGTCGCGGTTGGTCTGCAGATAGAAATCCTCCGGGCGAACCAGCCCGATGACATCATTGACACAGCGGCTGTCGATGAGAATGGAGCCGAGGACGGACTGCTCCGCCTCTAAGGAGTGGGGCGCCTGACGGCCCAGGATGTCTTCCATTGGGAGCACCTGCCTTTTTCTCTCTTTGTGTTCTTGGTTTTGCGGGTCACTGCTCCTCCACGCGGAGCTTCAGCTCGGCGGTGATCTCATAGCCCAGCTTGACCTTGACCTTGTAGTCGCCGGTCGTCTTGATCTGTCCGTCCAGGACGATCTTCCGCTTGTCGATGTCAATGCCCTCCTGGGTCTTGATGGCGTCGGCGATCTCCTGGGTGGTGATGGAGCCGAACAGACGGCCTGCACCGCCGCCCTTGGCACGCACCACGACCACCATGTCCTTCATGCGGTTGGAGAAGGCAAAGGCCTCCTCCCGCTCCTTCTGACGGCGCTCCTGGTTGGCCTTGTCGGTCATGCGCATGGTGTTGACGTTGTCCGCGGTGGCCTCTACAGCCAGCTTCCGCGGCAGCATGTAATTGCGGGCGTAGCCGTCGGACACTTCGATCATCTGTCCGCGCTTGCCCTTGCCTTTGATGTCCTGCTGCAGGATCACTTTCATGGTAATTCCCTCCGTTTCTCTGCCGTTTCGGGGAGCAAAGCGGCGCCGCGCCTCCGCGTCAGGCCGCCCGTTCCCCACGGGTCAGGGTTCAAAAAATTTGTCTATGGATTTGAGCAGCTCGTCCAATGTGGCTGCCACGTTTTTATTCTTGACCTGGGCACCGGCAGTTGCCGCGTTGCCGCCGCCGCCCAGAGGCTCCAGGATGACCTGCACGTTGGCCTCGCCGATGGAGCGGGCGGAGATGATGGTCTGCGTGTCCTGGGGATAGAGGACGAAGGAGGTCTCGATGCCGGAGATGTTCAGCAGCTCGTCTGCTGCCTGGGCGGCAATGGTGCGTGTGGCGGTGTAGTCCAGGGCCGCAATGGCGATCTTTCCCCGGTAGAGCCGGGCGTTCTGGATGATCTTGTAGCGGGCCACCGTGGAGGGCAGATCGTTCTGGAAGAGCTTCTTCACCGCCACCGTGTCAGCGCCGATGCGGCGCAGGAAGGCTGCTGCCTCAAAGGTACGGCTGGAGGTGCGCACGCCGAAATTCTTGGTGTCCAGCACGATGCCTGCCAGCAGCGCGGCCGCCTCGCCGTTGAGAATGTCGGACGCGTCCACGGAGTATTGCAGCAGCTCCGTCACCAGCTCGGATGCGGAGGAGGCAAAGGGTTCGTGGAGGTTGAGGACCGGCTGCTCGATGTAGTCGGCGGCGCGGCGGTGATGGTCGATGACCACGACGCGGCGCAGGGACTCCAGCAGGGGCTTGCACTCCACCTGGTCGGGACGGTTGGTGTCCACCACGATGAGCAGACTCTTGGCGTCCGCCGCCAGGAGAGCGTCCTGGCCGGTGATGAAGCAGTCGGCGTATTCGGGCATCGTCCGCAGCACGGACAGCAGGGACTCTGCCGCGTTGAGCTCCGGGTCGATGACGATATTGACCTTTTTACCCTTCTTGCGGCACAGGCAGCAGATACCGGCGGCGGCACCCACGGCGTCCAGGTCGGCCATTTTGTGGCCCATGACGAAGACCCGCCCGGACTGCACGATGAGCTCAGACAGGGAGGAGGCCATGACACGTGATTTGACCTTTGTGCGGCGCTCGGTGGTCTTGTTGCGGCCACCGAAGAAGGTAAAGTCGTAACGGTCCTTGATGACGGCCTGGTCGCCGCCGCGGGACAGGGCCATTTCGATGGCCAGGGCGGCAAAATTGTAATCCTCGCGGAAGTCCATGCCGTCCTTGCCGATGCCGATGGAGACGGTGGCGGCGATGCCCGCCGGATTGGTGGTGCTGCGCATGGATTCCAGCAGGGAGAATTTGTCCTCGGCCATGCCGGCCAGATCCTTGGCTTCAAAGAGCAGCAGGTAGCGGTTGCGCTCCAGCTTGCGCAGAAGTCCACCGTAGCGGTCGGCCCACTCGCCGATCTTGGTGTTGATCTCCGCGTTGAGGCTGGAAATGGCAGCGTCTGGCAGGTTGTTGGTCAGCTCGTCGTAGTTGTCCACCAGAACGATGGATACCATGGGGCGGGAGCGGATATACTCGTCACGGATCTGCAGCAGCTCTGTCAGGTCCTGCAGGTAGATCATGCCCATGACCCCGCCGGATTTTTCCGTGGTGGGGAGCAGGGAACCGGTAATGTGGAACCGCCTGCCGCGATAGCGCAGCTCGTCGGGACACTCGGCTTTTCCGGCCCGCAGCCAATCGGCAGAGAAGCCGGGCAGAATTTCAAAAATACGCTGAGCAGAGAGGCTGTCACGGACACCGGTCAGCTCGGCAAAGGGCTTGTTGTACCAGACCAGCTCGTCCTCATTGAGCTGGATCAGCGCCACGGGGAAGGGAACCTCGCTGTCCGAGGCGCGGCGCATCATTTCATTGGTCGACTGGACGTATTCATGCAGCACGCGGCGGCGGCGCAGGTTGGCCCACTGGTAGCCTGCCAGCAGGAGCAGGGTCACAACGGCCTCGCCGATGGCCAGGTAAAGCTGCTCCAGTACCAGGGCGGCGACGCAGAACAGGCCCATGACCACAAAGTAGGCAGCCATGCCGGGCTGGGTCAGCTTTCGGAATTTTTTATTCAAGGAGGACACCTCTCTTTGTGCCGTCTTTGGATTCTTGCTAATTTGCATATAAGTTCTTTATATTGTAACACAAGCGGCAGGATTTTTCCACCGCTTTTCTCGAATTTTTCCGCAGGAAGTGTGCCCGTTTTCAAAAAACTGTATACTTCAGGGAAATTCTGTGGTATAATCCTATTTGTGGAGATATGGCTTTTCGCCGGAGAAAGAACTGACCGCGCATACATACTCCGTAGGATAGCCGAAAAGCCCCGAAGACGAAACCGTTCGGGCGGTAAAATACTGTTTCCGTGGGAGCGCTGTGCGCTGCACGGAGCTTGCGTTTCCGTTGCACGGTGCATCAACGGAAAAACAGAAAAACAACAGCGGAAATATCCGCATCTCAGCCTGCGCCGCAGGCAGATACATAACAAAATCAACAAAGGAGTTGTCAAATATTGGCAGATAAACTGAAAATTATTCCTCT
>CAMGRA010000099.1 GCA_946061345.1 uncultured Clostridia bacterium
TTGTACATAGCCTTACGATAGGTCTGATCGGTGGAAGCACGGGCATCCATGATCAACTGGTCGAGCTCTGCGTCAGCGATGCAGTACATGTAGTTAGAGCCGCCCTGGTTGGCGCCGCCAGCCTGGTTCTGACCTTCGGAAGCAGTGCCTGCATTGGCAACGTCGGAGTAGTAGATCTGGTACATGTCGGGGTCAACAGTTGCGCCCCAAGCAGCAGCCCACATAGCAACCTCGCCTGCCTCAAGAGCGTCCCACAGATCGCTGGAGTTGGTCAGGTCCTTAATGATGAGGTTGATGCCCAGCTCTGCGAGAGCGTCACGGGCCAGGGTGCAGATCATAAAGGAGGGGTGGTTGCCGGTGCCGTCGGCGGGGATCCACAGCTCGTACTCAAGGGAAGCGCCCTCGGGAGCAGCGGTGACCTTGCCGTCAGTGACGGTGTAGCCGGCAGCTTCCAGGTAGCCCAGAGCAGCGGCGGAAGCGGCAGCGTACTTCTCCTCCGTGGTCATGTCGGAGGTGTAGATGTCGGAGCCGTCCACAGCGGTGGAGAAAGCGAGCTTGTAGCCGTCGTCAGCGGGACGGGGAGCGGCCCAGGAAGTATCGGAAATCGGATAGTTGATGACGGAAGCCAGTTCACCGTAGTAGGAGTCGATAGCGACGTCACGATAGACGGAGAAGATGGTGCCGAAAGCCTTACGCAGATTCTTGGAAGCATCGGATGCGGGATCGCCGCCGACATTCATAACGTTGGCGTTCATGCCGATGTAGCCGTAGCCCAGGTTGTTGACCAGGTTGGTGGTGATGACGTCGCCGACCAGACCGGCACCGCCGTTCTTGTCGGAGATAGCCTTCGCGGTGTCCACGCTCATGGACGGGTCAGCGATGTCGATGGTGCCGGTGACAACGCCGTTGAGCTTGTCATCTTCGCTCAGAGTCTCGAAGAAGTTGACATACTTGGTCTTCGGAGCGCCCAGATAGTAGCTGTCGTTGGCCTCGAAGTTGACAACGCCGTTCTCAAACTTGATGAACTTGTAGGGGCCAGCGCCCATGGGCTGGGTGGTCTTCGCACGAACGGAGCTCAGATCGCCCTTCGGGAAGCCGAAGCTGTTGTTGTCGTAGTCATAGAGGGAAGCGTCGCCGTAGTAGTGCATCGGAGCGATGGTGATGCCCAGCTGATAGATAGCAACGGCGTCGACCTCGGTCAGAACAACACGCATGGAGTAGTCGCCGGTCTTCTGGATGCCGGCGATGTTGGGAGCGGACTCACCAGTCTTGATGCCGATGGTGGGATAGTCGTTATAGACGTCAGTGTCCATCATATCCGCAAGAGCGTCGGAGAGACCAACCTCAGCCTCCATAGCGGAGAAGCTCCAGCCGTAGGCTTCGCCGATTTCCATGGCGAAATCCTCAACCGTTTCAGAGGTGCCGGAGAAGCCCCAGTTGGCGGAAGCGCCGGCTACGTCGCCTTCCTCATTGTAGCCGCCCTCAACGCAGTAATCCACGATGCCCTGAGCGAAGGGAACGAGAGCCTTGTCGATATTGTCCCAGAACTTGGTCTGCTGTTCCTCGGTCCAGTTGGTGAAGTCGGTGTTTTCACGACCGGCGGCAACCAGGGCCTTCGCCAGAGTGGTCATGCCGGCGCGGTACTCTTCCATGCCGAGGATGGGCTGAGCATACAGGGTGCTGTTGCCATCATAGGTCGGGTCGCAGAGGACGTACATGGAGAAGATGACGTCGTCGATGGTCAGGGGCTCGCCATCAGAGAAGGTGATGTCGTCGCGGAGCACGAAGTCATAATAGACAGTGCCGTCGGCATTCTCAGTGATGGTCAGGTCAGCCGGGCCATAGTAGGTGTAGGGCGTGCCGTTGTACTCGATGGTCTCACCCTCAATACCGTTGAGGATGATAGCGCCGGTACGGTCGCTGGTGAGCAGGCCGATCTGGGTCATGGCATAGACATCCTGGTCATAAGCAGTCTCGCTGAAGAACGGCGAGAACTTGCTGCTGAACGGGCTGTAGCCAACGACCAACGGAGTGTCAGCCGAGGGAGTGGGTTCGTCACTGGTGTCCTCAGTAGGGGCAGGACCATCAGTGGGATCGGGTTCTTCTGTGCTCTTGCAGCCCACGAACAGGCAGGCAATCATAGCCAGAGCAAGAAGAAGAGCAATCAGTTTCTTCATTTTCATACCTCCAAAAAATTATATTCCACCGTGATAACACGGAAAGAATTCAACAGCGTCCGGGGGGGGACGAAGTAATCAGGATGCGGGCCTTTCCTCCGAGAGCACCATCACAAAGGTGCCGCGCAGGAAATAGATGGGCAGAGAAAGCAGCAGCCGCAAAACAGACAGCCCGGAAAAGATCCAATCCAGCATTTCTTTCTCACAGAGCACTACAAAAACGATGGAGCTGACCACGCAGACCGCCGAAACCACAAGCTGGAACGCGGAGCACCATTCGATGCGTCCGGCGGACTTGTCGCGGTATTCGCGGGTGACGGGAGCCTTCAACCGCCAGAGACGCCAAAGCCCGGCCCAGAGCAAGACGGCGGGGATCATGGCGACCAGCATGGGGATCACGACATAAAACTGCCGGGCATAGCTGCAGGAAAAGAACAGCGGCAAAAGCAGCGTCACGGACAGGAGCAGATGAAACAGCACCGCCGTCCATAAGCTGCGCCGGACCTTCTCAGGCGCCCGGGCGAAACGGAAATAGTCGCCGCAGTAGATGGGAACGTCCTTTATCTTTCCGTTGGGGCAAAGATGCGGTTCGACGCGGTAATCACCCGTATACTTCCTTGAAGCCACAACCTACACCACCGAAAATAATAGTAATACTGCACTTTAGCTTTTGCATACTATACCATAGATTTGGCGCAGAATCAACAAAAAACTTGCATTTTTCATGCTCTTTTTTAAAACTCGTTGTTTTAATAAAGGAGCAGACAATTCGCGCCGTATTTTTTGGGCGTTTTGCACAGGTACATCTCCAATAATTCGGACATTTCACCAGATTTCGCCACCTTCTGTGCGCTCAGGCCGGCGCACAGTTCTGCAATTTCCGACACCTTTCTGCCAGAATTTGCTTTAACCCGTAAAAAGATTTGTATGGTTTATACAAATTTGGGCGGATATTCATTCCGGCAGTCAATATCTCTCAGAATGTCCGTTGTACGTGGTCATTTGTCCGTATCGTCGGTGCTTTATACATTTTTATTGGTCATCAGCCAATCACGGATGCCGGCGCCGATATCCCGGATCGTTCCCTGCTCGTAAGGTACCCGCAACCCTGCGCTGTGACACAGCTCGGCAAAGGTTTTCGTACCCGCCGCATCGACAAAAGCCAGGTACTTTTTCCAGGCCGCGTCCTTGTCCTTGAGAGACAGCGTCCAGAGCTGGAAAGCCACCGTCTGTGCCATGCAGTAATCAATATAGTACAGCGGGTGCAGATAGACGTGGAGCTTCCACTGCCAATGGGAATAGCGGCCGTAGAAGGGCAGATTGTCCATATCCAGCCACGGACGGTACTTGTGCTCCAGTTCCTCCCAAACGGCATTGCGCTCCGCCGGTGTGAGATTTTCGTTTTCGTACATCCGGTGTTGGAATTCGTCGATCATGCAGCCGTAGGGAATGAAGTCCAGGCTGTCCTCGCAGTGGGCCAGCTCGTATTTTGCGGTGTTCTTGCCGAAAAAATTCTTGTGGTAATCCTGGGTCAGGAATTCCATGCTCATGGAGTGACACTCGCAGGCCTCGATGGTCGGCTCCTGGAGATTTGGGTCAATGTCGGAGTGCATGGCGCGGTAGAAAGCAAAGGCATGACCGGCCTCGTGGGTCAGAACATCCACGTCGTCAGAGGTACCATTAAAGTTGGAGAAAATGAACGGCATCTTGTAGGTCGGGAAAGAGGTGCAGTAGCCGCCGGGTGCCTTGCCGTCACGGGAGAGAACGTCGAACATCCCGCCGTCGAACATGGCCTCAATGAATTCCTTTGTCTCCGGGCTGAGGTCCTGATACATGGCCTTGCCTGCCGTCAGGATCTCCTCCGCCGTTCCCTCGGGCTTGGCGTTGCCGTCGGGGAAGCGGAATTTATCGTCGTAGATGCAAAGACGATCCACGCCGATGCGCTTGCGCTGGGCCTCCTTGACCTCGGCGATGATGGGCA
>CAMGRA010000100.1 GCA_946061345.1 uncultured Clostridia bacterium
TTTCCGCTGCGGCGGGACTCGGCATAGCGAAAGATTTTTGGAACCACCAGCCCGGAGGCTTGATTAAGCCCTAGAAGGGCTTTTTACCGGCGAGCATCTAAAGATGCGCTGAACATTCTTTCTTCTGCATCTACTGCTCCGCCGCCCGTAAACGGGCACTTATGCTTCACTTTTGAGCCTGTACTAACTTGCTGGATTGCTTGTTAGTAACTCGCTTCGCTCGATGCTTGAAGCGAAAGCTTTTTTTGCGGGGCACCTCCACCGGCAGAGCCGGTGGTTTCCGAAATCAACAAAAACAGCGTCCCGTTTCCCGATACCGGGAAACAGGGCGCTGTTTTTCAGGCTCTCCCGCTTATTGCTTATGGCAGGAGCAGTCGGTGGGGCAGCAGCCGCAATCGCCGCCGCAGGAGGTGCAGCCGTTTTTCCTGCCCCGTACCAGCTTCGCAACGATCAGCGCCACGACAAGGGCGAGGACAAGACATACAAGGATGGTGGCGATATTTTCCGCGATCCATGCAAACATCTGATTTTCGCTCCTTTCATAAATTCTGTAAAAATATAGATTTAATTTACTTTGACCTTTTTCGTCAGCCGGGCGGCTTCTTTATAATACGTACTGAACAAAGCCGGAAGCCTTGAAAGCCTTGGCTTTCAAGGCGAATTGGCTTTGTTCAGGTGCAAGAGTTTTGGGCAAAACTGCCCAAAATCCTTGCACCTTCCGCCGGAGCGCCTCAGCGTTCCAGCGGAAATACGCATTGTAACAATGTCTGAATTTCGCAAGAACAGCTCGTTTTGGCTGTTTTTGCGAAATTGCGCGGCTCTTGCCGCGCGAATAAACCGCTTTGCGGTTTATTCAGTAGACATTTTATAGGGCCGGAAGAGCAGATAGACCATGAGGGCCAGAATGGCGGCAGCGAAGATCAGGCCGATGACATTAGCGTTTCCCGTGAAAAGGCCGCCGAACTGGTTGACCATCAGGGCGATGGCATAGGCAAAGCCGCACTGGTAACCAATGGCGAACCAGGTCCATTTGCCGCTGTTCATCTCGCGCTTGATGGCGCCGATGGCCGCGAAACAGGGCGCACACAGCAGGTTGAACACCAGGAAGGAGAAGCCGGTGATGCCGGTGAACGCGGCGGCCAGACTCTGGTAGACCGTTCCGGCGCCGCCGCCATAGAGGATGCCCAGAGTGCCGACGATGTTCTCTTTGGCCACCAGGCCGGTGATGGAGGCCACGGCGGCCTGCCAGTTGCCCCAGCCCAGGGGCTTGAATATCCAGGCGATTGCGCTGCCGATGGCTGCCAGGAGGGAGCAGTCGAGCTCCTCCTCGCTCAGCATCCGGAACGTACCATCCACAAAGCCGAAATAGGTGGTGAACCAGACGAAAATGGTGGACAGGAGGATGATGGTACCGGCTTTTTTGATGAAGCTCCAGCCGCGCTCCCACATACTGCGCAGGACGTTGCCCACCGTAGGCAGATGGTAGGCGGGCAGCTCCATGACAAAGGGCGCAGGCTCACCGGCAAAGGGCTTGGTTTTCTTCAGCATGATGCCGGAGACGATGATGGCGGCCATGCCGATAAAGTAAGCGGAGGTGGCGACCCAAGCGCTGCCGCCGAACAGAGCGCCGGCGATCATGGAGATAAAGGGCACCTTGGCGCCGCAGGGGATAAAGGTGGTGGTCATAATGGTCATCCGGCGGTCCCGTTCATTTTCAATGGTGCGGGAGGCCATGATGCCCGGCACACCGCAGCCCGTGCCGATGAGCATGGGGATAAAGCTCTTGCCGCTGAGGCCGAATTTGCGGAACACGCGGTCCAGCACGAAGGCGATACGGGCCATATAGCCGCAGGCCTCCAGGAAGGCCAGCAGCAAAAACAGGACCAGCATCTGCGGCACAAAGCCCAGCACCGCGCCGACACCTGCCACGATGCCGTCGAGGATCAGGCCGTTGAGCCAGTCGGCGGTACCGGCCTTTTCCAGGGCGTTTCCGATGAGGACGGGGATACCCGGCACCCAGACGCCGTAGTCAGCCGGGTCCGGTTCTTCAAAGCCGTTTTCCCCCAGGTAGGCCACCGCGTCCACATAGGTCATGGGGATGGTGGTCTCTTCGTCGGCGTTGGCGGGGATGGTATCATACCAGGCGGTCATGGTGCTGACGGCCAGGGTCTCCTCATCCTCCACCTCCACCGTGGCGGAATCGGACACAGGCTGAAGGGCTTTCAGCTTCGCCAGCGCAGCATCGGCGTCAAGATCCTCCGCCCCGGGGTCGATCTCCGTGAAGGCACTGACGGCCTGGACGGCGGCGGTGTAATCGTCGCTCACTTCACTATAGGCGGAGGAACCGATGCCGAACAGGTGCCAGCCGTCACCGAACAGGCCGTCGTTGGCCCAGTCGGTGGCAAAGGAGCCGACGGTCACCATGGAGATGTAGTATACCAGGAACATGATCACCGCGAAGATGGGCAGGCCCAGAAAGCGGTTGGTGACGATCCTGTCGATCTTGTCGGAAGTGGAGAGCTTTCCGGCGGACTTTTTCCTGTAGCAGGCTTTGATCACCGAGGCGATGTAGACATAGCGCTCGTTGGTGATGACGGATTCGGCGTCGTCGTCCATTTCCCGTTCGGCAGCCTTGATGTCCTCCTCGATGTGGGCCAGAGTCTCCGGGGCGATGTTCAGCTGGCTGAGGACCTTGTCGTCCCGCTCGAAGATCTTCACAGCGTACCAGCGCTGCCGTTCCTCCGGCAGGTCATGGACCGCCGCCTCCTCGATATGAGCCAGGGCGTGCTCCACGCAGCCGGAGAAGGTGTGCATGGGGACGGTCTTTCCGTTCTGCGCGGCGTCAATGGCGGCTTCCGCCGCCTCCATCACGCCGGTCCCCTTCAGCGCCGAGATCTCGACGATCTTGCAGCCCAACTGGCGGGACAGCTCGGCGGTGTCGATCCTGTCACCGTTCTTCTTCACTACGTCCATCATGTTGATAGCCACGACCACCGGGATGCCCAACTCGGTCAATTGGGTGGTGAGATAGAGGTTGCGCTCCAGATTGGTGCCGTCGATGATGTTCAATATGGTGTCGGGGCGTTCGCCCACCAGATAGTTCCGGGCGACCACCTCCTCCAGGGTGTAGGGCGACAGGGAATAGATGCCCGGCAGATCGGTGATGACCACGCCGCTGTGCCTCCTGAGCTTGCCTTCCTTTTTCTCCACGGTGACGCCCGGCCAGTTGCCCACGAACTGGTTGGAGCCGGTCAGGGCGTTGAACAGAGTCGTTTTGCCGCTGTTCGGATTGCCCGCAAGGGCGATTCTCAGATCCATGACATATCCTCTCTCTCAATGATTAGTTGCGGCTAACTCTCTGCCGCAAAAAAGTCTGTGCTACGCGATCTCGATCATTTCCGCGTCCGCCTTTCGCAGCGACAGCTCATAGCCCCGGACCGTGACCTCGATGGGGTCACCCAGGGGGGCTACCTTGCGGATACAGACCGTGACGCCTTTGGTCAGGCCCATGTCCATCAATCTGCGCCTGGTGGCGCCCTCACCGTGGAGCTTCACCACCGTGACCGTGTCTCCGATGCTTGCCTGTCTGAGCGTTTTCATTCTCCGTTTCCTCCTTTTAGTGCTATTCCTTCCGCAGCCGTGTCAGATCATGATCTTCCGCGCCATTTCCTCGTCGATGGCCACGCGGGAGCCCTTGACGTTGACGATCAGGTTCCCACCCAGCGTGTTGACAACAGTGACGGTACCGCCGACCACAAAGCCCAGGTTTTCCAGGTGCTTTTTCACCTCCGGTGAGCCGCCGATCTTTCGGATGATATTTTCCTTTCCCGCGTCTGCAAGCGCAAGGGGCATCATGGCTGGTCCCTTCCTTTCCTATTTCCGTCTGTCTTAAGTTAGTTATAACTAATCCACGAGCGGTAAAACTGGTTAGCTTTCACTAACCCCATACATCTTAGCCTATGGAGCGGCGTTTGTCAATAGGCTTTTTGGAAAAATTTTTTACCATCAATCATACCACCGGCCGTGCCGGTGGTATGCACCAGCCCCCTTGGGGCATGCCCTCGGCTGAGCCTATAGGCTCATCGAATTTTCATTC
>CAMGRA010000101.1 GCA_946061345.1 uncultured Clostridia bacterium
AGGCACGGTAGAGCAGGTCGAACCGGACGGAAAACTGGAAGCCGTAGTCCACCCGCTCCTCATGAGCGGCCCAATCGACGCTGTCCAGCTCCTCCTGCAAAAGCAGGCCGTCGTCACGGAGCAGCTCCAGGTCGATGAAATAGGGATTTCCCGCACAGGTGCTGAAGGATTGGTAGGGACTGTCACCGTAGCTGGTGGGGCCGATGGGCAGGATCTGCCAGTAATGTTGGCCCGCGTCGTGGAGAAAATCTGCAAATTCATACGCCGCTTTTCCCAGGGTGCCGATGCCGCAGGGCGACGGCAGAGAGGAAATGTGCAGCAAAATACCGGAGCTTCTCATAGTTTCACGCTTTCTGTTTTTTTGTGGATTTATTGACGCTTTCGCCCTTGGACAGGCGGAAGGGGACGGTGATATGGCGGGCGGGGCTGTGCTTTTCGATCATGTCCAGCAGCAGCCGGGCACTGCGTTCGGCCAGTTCCTCGCCGGACTGGCAGACGGTGGTCAGGCGCGGCAGAAAATAACGGGAGATGAGCAGACCGTCAAAGCCGCAGACCGACACGTCCTCCGGCACCCGCTTTCCCGCCTCACGCAGGGCACGGATGGCACCGATGGCCTGGACGTCGGACATGGCGAAAATGGCCGTCGGCGCATTTCCGCTGCGGAGCATCCGCTCCATGCAGGCGTAGCCGTCCTCGTAGGAATACCAGCCGCTTTCATAGGCGGCGGGACCCACGATGCCGCCGCGCTTCATGGCGGCAAGGCTTCCCGCCAGGCGCATCCGGGAGGTATCGGAGATCTGGAAATCGCCGCCGATGATGCCGATGCTGCGGTGGCCGCAGGCGATAAGGAAGCTCACCGCGCAGTCCGCCGCCGCCGTGTCATCCGTGGTGACGCTGGAGAGGGTCGGGAAATCCAGCTTGGAGGCGTCGTCGGTCACCAGGACGGCGGGGATGGAGATTTTGCTGAAATCCGCCTGAAAATTGGCGCAGTTGCCCCCCAAAAACAGGAGGCCCTGGGGCTTTTTCTCGCCGCACAGCCGTACCGCGTGGCGGACCTCGTTATCGTTCTCGTCGAAATACTCCATGAGCAGGGAATAGCCCGTGGAGGCAAAGACCTGCTGCAGCCGCTCTAAAATCAGGGCGAACAGCTCGTTTTTCCGGCCCTTGACCAGGACCAGAATGCCCTCGTTGCGGCGCTGCTTCAGGATACGGGCGTTTTCATTGCGGGCAAAGCCGAAGCGCTCCACGGCGGCTGTGATCTCCCGGCGGGCTTTTTCGCTGACGTTGGGGTGGTTGTTGAGGACGCGGGAAACCGTTCCCACACTGTAGCCCGTCTCCCGCGCCAGATCCTTTATGGTCATCCTTTGACCGCACCGGCGGCCACACCCTTGATGATGTGCTTCTGGCAGAACAAATATACAACGATGATGGGCAGGATGCTCATGAAGATGATGGCCATGAAGGCGCCCATATCCACGGAGCCGTAGCTGCCCTTGAGGTACTGGACGTACATGGGGATGGTCATATACTTGGTGCGGTTCAGGGAGAGGTAGGGCAGCAGATAGTCATTCCACAGCCACATGACCTCCAGGATGCCCACGGAGATCATGGTGGGCTTGAGCATGGGCAGCACCACGCAGAAGAAGGTGCGGATGGGTCCGCAGCCGTCGATGGCGGCCGCCTCCTCGATCTCCAGAGGCAGGCTCTTGACAAAGCCCGTGAACATGAACACCGCCAGGCCCGCGCCAAAGCCCAGATAGATGATGGGGATGGTCCAGGGGGTGTTGAGCTTCAGCATATCCGCCGTGCCGGAGAGGGTGAACATGACCATCTGGAAGGGCACGACCATGGAGAAGACGCAGACGTAGTAGAAGATCCTGGCGAAACGGCTGGACACCCGGGCGATGTACCAGGCGGCCATGGAGGTGCAAAGCAGGATCAGGAAGGCCGAGACCACGGTGATGAACAGGCTGTAGAGGGCCGAAAGCCAGAAGGGATAGTTGCCGGCGTTCATGCCTTTGACGTAGTTGTCAAAGCCCACGAAGGTCTCACTGTTGGGCAGGGCAAAGGTATCGGTGTTGACGGCGGCGTTGGTCTTGAAGGAGTTGACACCCACCTCCACCACCGGCAGCATATAGATGATACACACCAGGACGAACAGGACGGTCAGCAGGGTGCTGCCGATGTTGCGCTTTTTCTTCGGGGCGGTCAATGCGCGGCTCATTGCTGTACCTCCTTTTTACGGGTGAAATAGAGCTGGGACAGGGCCAGAACAGCCACCAGCACGAAGAACACAACGGCCTTGGCCTGGGCGACGCCGTGCCAGTTCTGGTTGATGTCGAAGGTGGATTTGATATTCAAAGCAAGCATTTCGGTCAGCTTGAGCTGAGAGCCGTCGGCCAGGGTGCGGATGGGCGCGCCGCCGGTCAGAGCCAGGTTCTGGTCGAAGAGCTTGAAGGAATTCGTCAGAGTTAAGAACAGGCAGATGGTGATGGAGGGCATGACGTTGGGGATGGTGACATGCCAGAGAGTCTGCCAGCGGCCGGCACCGTCGATCTTCGCCGCCTCATTCAGCTCTTCGGGCACAGCCTGCAGGCCGGCGATATAAATGATCATCATATAGCCGATCTGCTGCCAGGCCACCAGAATGACCAGACCCCAGAAGCCCAGGGTGGCGTCGGTGGCAAGCTGCTTGCCGTAGTTCTGCAAAATAGCGTCGAAAATGGTGGACCAGATGTAGCCCAGCACGATGCCGCCGATGAGGTTCGGCATGAAGAACACCGTGCGGAACAGGTTGGAGCCCTTGATCTTCTGGGTCAGGGCATAGGCAAGGACAAAGGCAAAGAGGTTAATGACAACGATGGACACCAGGGCAAACAGGCTCGTAAACCAGAATGCCCGCAAAAAGCTGGGATCGCTAAAGGCCTTGACGTAGTTGGCAAGACCGACCCAGGTGGCGTCGCGGGTCGTCAGGAAGTTGCAGAAGGACAGGTAAAGTCCCTGCAGGAACGGATAGACAAAGCCGATGCAGAAGGCTGCCAGAGTGGGCAGCAGAAACAGGGGGAAGCAGCGCTGGATGGGTCTGCGCAGCAGCCGGCTGTTGACCGCATTTCGGTCTGTGATACCTTTGATTTTTCTCTTTTTCATGGTGTTTCTCATCTCTCCCTTATACAGGATTGGCGCTGGATTGAACGGTCAGAGGGGGAATGTTTTGCTAAGGGCTGTAGGGGCGGACGACCCTTGTCCGCCCAAAAATCAGAGAATAGTGAATGGTGAACAGTGAATAAGTGATGTGTGCGCTATCGCGCACGGATTTCCATAACGGCGCGCCCAGTGGTCGCGCCCTACGCACGATTTGCCGTTTTTGCCGTAGGGGCGGCTATCAGCCGCCCGATCAGAGGCAGTTTCATATTTGGCGGGCGGCTGATAGCCGCCCCTACATTATTATGCAATGATACATCCATATCAACCGCTGGGTCTTAAATTGCATTTTCCACACGGAGATAAAATTAGATTTTGAGGGCGAGCACAGGCTCGCCCTCAAAGCGATTATTGTTAGGTTGTCAGGCTTTTTTATCAGCCGTGCTGAATTGCATACTGCGTAGCCCAGCCTTCGACGAATGCGGTCTTAACAGCATCCCAGTCGCCGGTGCCTTCGGAGTAAGCGGTCAGAGCGGAAACAACGCCGGCTCTCCAGTCGTCCACGTTGGGAGTGTGGTTGAAGGCCCAGGTCACGGTGTACTTGCCGTCAGCCATCAGCTTGTTGGCGTCGTTGAAGAAGACGTTGGCGGATTCCTTGGCAGCCTTGAAGGGGATCGGGCCAAACTGCTCGGCCATCATCTTGGTGCCCTCGTCGGAGGTGACGACCCACTTCAGGAAGTCCAGGGTAGCCTGCTGGTCGGCCTCGGAGGCCTTGCTGTTGACAGCCCAGAGGTTCTCAGTGCCGCAGCACAGACCGGAGTTGGTCTCGCCGTCCACACCGCAGTAGATGGGGATCATAGCAAGCTGATCGTCGGTCATGCCGAATTTGCCGGTCAGGTTGGC
>CAMGRA010000102.1 GCA_946061345.1 uncultured Clostridia bacterium
ACCCCTTTATTTTGTTGCGTTTGCTTGGCCGCAAATGAAGCGCGAGCGCCGCAACGAGACGGCGCTCCCCTTACGACCAAGGGCTTTTTCATTGAAATACAAATACTGAATTGCCCAATAATTATAGATTGATACTAAAAACCGATTAAAATATTCATTTCAATCGGTTTTCAACGCCGTACCGGCGTTGCATTTTCGCGATGATAAGGTAAGCATCGCGAAAATACGTCTCGTACCAATCACGGTATCGCAATTTAAATGTGCGTTGCACATTTTAATTGGTGATTGGTATGATACCTTTAAACACAGATACCACGTCATTGCATATGCAGATACACCTTTCATTGCGGACAGTATAAATCACATTTGTGTATGGCCGGTTCTTTCTCCACAGGCGGACTGGGTCGTCCACCCACCTGTGCGGTAACGTCAACTAGTGTCTGCGTTGTAGTCTCTACAGCAGACAGGGTCGTCCGCCGCTACGGATGGTGGTATTCAAGTTACGGTATTCCTTACAGCGTAAGGTGTGAGTATTTGGATCATTTAATAATCAAATAGTAATTGTATAATAGTTACCATGTGTTTTGCTTTTCTCCCTGCGTTTACCTTATCCCTCTCCCCTGCACTGGTCTCCCTATTGCATCGAACTGCATGATGTTGCAGAATGACACTATGGAAGATTGAACAGTTTACAATTTGGGGTGATATTTTGAGCAGATATGAGAAATCCATTGACGCATGGAACAACATTTTTTCAGAGGAATCTGCTGCGTTTCCTAAAATGCGGACAACCGGAAATCCCGGCTTCGACGAGGGCCTTGAGTGGCTGACAGAAAACGCGTCGACCGTTCTTGACTTTGGCTGCGGAAACGGCATTGTCCTGTTCCTCTGCTCCCTCTATGGGACAAAATCGCATATCGGCATTGACCTCTCCCCTCGGGCGATCCAGAGCGCCGAGAATGGCACAAAGCTGGCACCCCAGGGCGATTTCCGCTTTGTGTGCGGCAGCTTAGAGGCTTTGCAGCGTGTAGAGGACGGTTCGGCGGATGCTGTTGTCCTGTCAAATATTATTGACAACCTGTATCCTGAGGATGCTGCGACCGTTTTGACCGAAATCAAGCGAATTTTGAAGAAAAAAGGAAGAATTCTTCTAAAACTGAACCCCTATCTCACCGCCGAGCAGATCAAGGCGTGGAATATCCGGGTCATTTCCGGGAATCTTCTCGACGATGGAATGATCCTTTGGAATCAAACGACGGAGGAATGGAACGGCTTCCTCAGCGCGCGGTTCCAAATCGTGCATTATGAAGACGTCTATTATGAAGAGCACGACCAGTACAATCGACTGTATTTCTTGATAAATCCATAAATTAAAGTTGCGTGCCGCTGTTTGGACGAACACATAACAACGACACTTATTACCAAATTATCGGCGGCAGTGGTTGTATTCCCATTGCCGCCGGTATTTATTAGCTTATGACCTAAGTCAGTTTGCCTCCAGCTGGGCGATATTCTGCAGGTAGCCCTGAACGGTCTCCCCTTCCTGCATACCCCATTCTTCGCGCAGAATTTTCACCACCTGGCGGTAGGCCTCCGCAGCGGCGGCACGATCCCCCTGCAGGATACTGATTTGCGCAATGGAATCGTAACAGTCGGTAAAACGCGGCTTTTCCGCTAAAGACATCGACTTCTGGTAGTCTGCCACCGCCTTGTCATACTGGGTGCGCTTGGCGTAGGTATCGGCGCGGCTGAACCAGACATGCCAGTCGCCCGGATACTGCCGGACCATCTCATCCCAACAGGCGTCGGCAGCCTCCCAGCCCTGTTCGTACCGCAGAATCCAACCCTTGTAGAGTAGATAATGGTAGGTCTCCTTGACCTGCCGCATTTTTTCGAGGACTTCCCTCGCCTCGTCGAGCCTGCCGTCTGCGATCAGATTGTCCATCAGCCACAGATAGCCAGCCCGGTCGCGGGGGTGATTTTTCACATAGTCCTGATAGTAGTTGATGACTTTTGTGTGGTTCGTGATGCACCAGTCCATGAACACGCCGTCGGTGGCCTCACAGAAGGCTGCATGGTTGCTGTGGTTCTCCGGTTCTGCCTCCAGAGCCTGCTTTGCGATCACTGCGGCGCGGTCACGGTACATACGCGCCCGGTGATTATACAGCTCCGCCAGCATGGACAGGCAGCGTCCCCGCACGGACAGGTCAAGGCAGCCCTCTTTCAGGAGGCCTTCCGCGTAATCAAAGTCCTCCCGGGAGAGAGAAACGTCATTTTCCATCATCTGCTCGATGCGGCGCAGATGGGTGTCAAAGCTGGTCTCAAACAGTTCGTCGACCTTGATTCCAAGGGCGGCAGAAAGCTCAGGCAGCAGCGTGATATCCGGGTAGCTGGCACCGTTTTCCCATTTGCTGACCGCCTGCGGGGTGACGCAGAGCAGCTCCGCCAGCTTCTCCTGGGTCATGCTGCAATGCAAACGGTGGGTGCGTATCTGTTTTCCAATATTGTTTTCCATTTGGTTTTCTCCTTTCCTTTTGTGTTTTCATTCTAACAGCTTATTGCCCTGCGTACAATCGACCAAACGGAAAGCAGGTGTCAACCTACGGTTGAGCATTAATTTTGAAAGCCCACTGCAGGATCGAACTACAGCGGGCTTATTTCAATTAGCACGGCTCATAGGGAAACACGTCCATATAACGCACCTTGAATCGATTGATCGCGTACAGACGGTCGATTCGTGCCTTGGTTTCCGCGTCCTCGCAGACGCCTTCGCGGATGTAACGGTCGAGGGTCTCATAGGTAAAGCCCAGCTTTTCCTCGTCCGTTTGGCCGCACAGACCGTCAATGGGCACCTTTTCGATCAAGACCTCCGGCAGACCGAGCACGCGGCCGACGGCCTTGACCTCCCGGACGCAGAGCATGGACAGAGGGCTGAAATCGCCGGCGTTGTCACCGTATCGGGTGGAGTAGCCGACCCAGTCCTCAGAAAGGTTGCAGGTGTTGGCGACTCTGCCGTTGTTGCTCTGGCCGACGGCGTAAAGTGTCGCCATACGCAGACGCGGCCCAAGATTGATGGTGGTATCCCGGCTGACGGAGCCGAGCTTGTCCGTGATCTCACTCAGCAGACCGTCATAGCCGCTCTTAATGTTGATGACATAGTGGCGGATGCCGAGATGCTCCACCAGGAGCCGGGACATATCAATGTCGTGCTGCTCCCCGTTGGGCATCAGAACGCCGATCACCCGGTCTTTGCCCAGGGCCTCGGCGCAGAGCGCCGCCACAACGGAGCTGTCCTTGCCGCCGGAGATGCCGACGATGGCGTTGCAGCCCTTTCCGTTGCGCTCAAACCAGTCGCGAATCCACCGGACGATATCCTTCGTTACTTTTTCAGCATCAAATGACATAATGGGCCTCCTGTTGACGTTTTTTCATATTATATCACGCTTCTCCCCTCTTTTCTACTATTTACTTTTTGAAAATAACGCGCTACAATGGGAGCGAGGTGATATAAATGAAGGAAAGCAAAAATGCGGTGCGGCGCATCGGCGTTCTGACCAGCGGCGGCGACGCACCCGGTATGAATGCGGCGGTTCGTGCCGTTGTCCGTGCTGCGATCTTCCGCGGCATTGAGGTCATCGGCATCCGGCGCGGCTATAACGGCCTGATCAACGGCGACATCGTGCGTCTGGACGAAAAGAGCGTCGCCCATATCATCAACCGGGGCGGCACTATGCTCTACACCGCCCGCAGCATGGAATTCATGACGGAAGAGGGCCAGCAAAAGGCCGTCAACACCTGTAAAATGCTGGGGCTGGAGGGAATTGTGGCCATCGGCGGCGACGGCACTTTCCGGGGCGCACTGGCTCTGTCCAAGTACGGTATTTCCGTGGTGGGCATCCCGGGGACCATCGACAACGACATCGCCTGCACCAACTACTGCATCGGCTTTGACACGGCGGCAAA
>CAMGRA010000103.1 GCA_946061345.1 uncultured Clostridia bacterium
CTCGGCCACCACAAGCGGTCCTGAAACTTTTGTAATGGTTCCGCTCATTTAAAAATCCTTCCTTTGTTAGTATTGAAGGGTTCCTGGCGCTCAATCGCCAAGAATATTGGTGCCCACGGCTCTCTCCACGGCGGCCTTCAGCGCCGACTGACCAAGTCCGATGCTGCCCTCCCGGCCGGGGATCAGAATGATGGCCGGAGTGGGTCTGTCCTTGAACTTGTCGATCTCGTGGCTGAGCTGGGCGGCAAGGTTTTCCTCGATGTAAATGATGGCATAATCGTCGCTGTCGCGGGTCAGATGGCGCAGGGTCTGCCCGGCCTCTGCCGCGTCCGCGGCGGGATATGTCTCCAGTCCCAGGGCCTTAAAGCCCATGACGGTCTCTCTTCCGCCGATAACTGCAATCTTAAGCATACATATCACGCAGCCTTTCCCGGATGACCTGGGGCTCGATGCCCGCAAGTCTGCCCGTGAGGATCATACGGATGGTGGTGATCTCATTTTCCACCGCCGCCATATAGGCCACCACCGGCTCCTCGCCGTAGGCCGTCAGCTTGGCGTCGGCCATATAGGCCATCACCGCGTTGTCGCAGGCCAGCTCGAAGGCGGTCATTGTGCCGCCGTCCACCGCCGCCGCGCCCAGCGCAGCCGCATCCTTCAGCAGCCTGGTGTTGAACAGGGAGGCAAGTCCCTCGCCGGAGGCCGCCGCCGCGATGCGCGCGGGGCTTACATTGCCGCCGGGGACCAGGGCCTGACGCATAAAGTCCGCGTCCTTGCCCATGCGCAGGGTGCGCACGGCGCTTTTCAGGTTGGTGCTGTCCGCAAGAATGGCCACATAGCCGGTGAGAAATTCGCTGTCCAGCGCTTCAGCCAGACCGGCCAGCTCCGCAAAGTATGCCTTATCCAGAACAAAATCCGCCAGCTGGGGGTTGGCGCTGCGCGCCAGCACGCCCTTTGCCTCCTCCATCGCCGCGCCCAGGCCGCCGGGCAGGTCTCTGCACCGGTCCTCGTTGTAGGCCGCAAGCATCGCCTGGGGAGCCACACGGCCGGAGCCGCTCATCAGGCCGCTCTCGTCACTGTTCATGGCCTCCGCCTTCAGGATGACCTTGGCGTTGTGGTAGTCGTATTTGATTCTGAAAACATCGACGATCGTTTCGTTGGGCGCAAGGCCGGCCAGCTCCTTGAACACCGTATCCCGGTGTGCGGCAAGTGCCTGGTCGATCTCCCTGGCGCTCATCTGGGACATATCCTCATAACCGCAGTCGGCAAGTATTTTTGCACTTTCCTCAAAGCTGGGCGCGTCCAGCATACGCTCTGCCTTTTCACGGGTGAGCATTTTGGTCTCTCTGGCGCGGAGCATTGCGGATATATACAGATATGCTTCTTTTTTATTCGACAATTTTTTCCCTCCCAACGTCGGGATTATTCAAACAGCACGCCCGCCAGAGTGGCCGACATCTCTTCGCGGCAGAGCTCCACCAGAAGCTCCGCGGTGCAGTTGACCTCGATATTGCCGCGGTGGAGGATCAGTCCGCCGGCGAAGCTGCCCTCGGTGTCGGCCAGGCTCAGCCCGGCTTTGACGCCCTTGGCCTCCAGCTTTGCGTTGGCGGCCTTGACCACCGCCTGGCCCACAGCGGCCTTGTCTCTGGCGTTGAGCACCAGCTCCTCGTCGCCGGTAACGGCGGCGTCGGCGGCAAGCTTGGCCAGAAGCTCGATGTACTGTGCCTGGGGCAGCGAGACGACCATTTCGCAGGCCTTGTCAAAGCTGGCAGAGACCATCTCCTGCTTGAGGGCCAGAACACCTTTTCTGGCCTCCATCTGCGCGATGCGCTCCATGCCGCTGACTCTGTCCTCACAGGCCTTCACCCCGGCGCGGATCTTTGCGCCGTAGCTCTCCTTGGCCTGCTTATCGTAATCCTCGCGGATGGCGGCGCACTGCTGCTCAGCCTGAGCGATGATCGCGGCAGCCTGGGCCTCAGCGTCAGCCCGGATATGTGCGATTATTTTTTCAGTGCCTTTCATATTTTATGTCCTGCCTTTGTCTTTTTTCCGATAAGCTTCTTATCAGAGAGAGAGCAGCATCAGCATGGATGCGAGCAGGGACAGAATTGCGTAAAACTCAACGGTGATGCAGAGGATCATGCCCTTTGCCCAGTGGTCGGGGTTCTTGGCCAGCAGGTTGATGGAGCCGGCAGCGACCTTGCCCTGTGCGATAGCGGTGACCAGACCGGCAATGGCGATGGGCATGCAGGCTGCGAAGTAACGGCAGCCGTCCACAAAGCTCAGGCTTGCTGCAGTGCCGTCAAGCAGACCCATCTGCATGATGGCAAAGAAGAATACCACCAGACCGTACAGGCCCTGAGTACCAGGAACGACCTGAAGGATCATGATCTTACCGAACTTAGAGGGGTCCTCAGCCACAAGGCCGGTGCCCGCCTGGCCGGCAATACCGGTGCCGATACCGGAGCCTGCGCCTGCGAGGCATGCTGCAAGACCTGCGCCCAGAAGGCCTATTGCAAGGCCGGTGTTCTGAAACAGAAATTCCATTTTTTATTTCCTCCTAATTATTGTTCTACTGTATCGTAGTATTTTGTTTTGATTCTCAGCGGAGCGAAGGCTCTGCCGCCGTCCTTATAGAACTTGCCGAAGTACTCCAGGCACTGGAGACGCAGGTCGTGCACATAGCAGCCCAGCAGGTTCAGCGCGAAGTTCAGGGCGTGTCCGATAAGGAAGATGATGAAGAATACCACCAGGTTGTTGGCGATGGCGCCGATGGTGTTGAAAACCTGGGCGATGACGCTGCCTGCCAGCATCAGAGCCATGATACGGGAGTAAGACAGGATATCGCCGAACCAGCCGGTCAGGGTGTTGTAAAGGGTGCCGAAAATGCTGGTCAGCTTGCCGAAGCCCTTTGCGCTGCGGGTGCCGCCGAAGAGCACCATCACGCAGCCGATGACCAGAACCACCGGTACGCCGGCCACATTGCCGATCTTCAGCACAAAGAGGACGATGCCCACCAGAGTGACCCACAGCGCGCCCTCTTCCCAGATGGCTCCCGCGATGTCGCCGCGCTTGACCTTCTGCACCACATTGATCACCATGCCGGTGTTCAGGTGGATCAGGCCCAGCACCATGGAGCCCACCAGCACATAGAGGGCGTCATCCAGGGGGTTGAACAGGCAGGGCAGGGTGCCCCAGCCCTCAGGCATACCCAGAATACCGCCGATCTGTACCAGCGCGTCTCCGAAGAAGCCGCCGGTCAGCGCGCCCATGATGAAGGTGGAAACACCGCCCCAGAGCAGCAGCTGGCAGAAGGTCAGGGTGCCCTCTCTGGGTTTGATTTTCTTCATGGCAACCAAGGCCGCCACGATCATGAGCAGACCATAGCCCATATCCGCCATCATCAGTCCGTAGAACAGAATGAAGAAAGGCGCCATCAAGGGGTTGGGATCCACGCCGTCGTAGGCGGGCAGGCTGTACATCTCCGTTACCATGTTCAGCCCGTTGGTCAGTTTGTTGTTTTTCAGTTTTACGGGGACGTCCGGATATTCGGAGGGATCCGGGTCCTCGGTCTCCCAGGCACACTCGTATTTGTCGAATATACCTGCAAGCTCAGTCTCCTTTTCTGCCGGCATCCAGCCCTGCATAAAGACGATGCTCTTCATGCCGTAGAGCTTGTCCTCCGCCTCGGCCCGGGCGATCTTGGTGGACACCACGTCCGCCGCAAGCTTCAGCTCGTCCTGGCTCTCCTTCAGGTCCACGATGGACTGCACGCAGTCTTCCTTTTCCTTGGCCAGATCCTGGAGCGTTTTTTCCGCCAGAGCGATATTCTCCCTGGCCGTGCCCTTCATGCCGCTGACGGCGGCGACGGCAAAGCCGAAGCTTCTCAGGCACTCCATGACCGCGCCCTGCTCTTCCTTCAGGCAGACAAGCAGCAGATAATGCTGCTCCTTATCCTC
>CAMGRA010000104.1 GCA_946061345.1 uncultured Clostridia bacterium
ATCTTTAGTGACCCTATGCACGACCTCACCGTCACCGGAACCACCATTCTGGAGAGCGGCGTCAATTATGCCGTTCTGGCTCCTTCTACGGCCTGTACGCTCACCGGGTACAAGTACAGCCACACGACCCGCATCGTCACCGCAGGCTCCCTGACGGCCTCCGAGCAGGCTACAAAGCGGCTGGATGATAACACTCTGATCAGCCTGTTCAACGTGGACACCGTGGCTCAGAGGTGGCTGGATTATTATTCCGCCCAGAAGGCCGTCACCATGTCCGTTGTCTGGAAGGGTGAACAGCCAGCGGGCGCAGTGGTCTTTTCAGACCCTTACGACGAGCAGGCCGTTGGCCTGATCGAGTCGCAGGACGTGCGCCTGTCCGCCAAACTGGCGGCAGACACCACGGTGCAGGCTGGAAAAATCCCGTCCATCTCCGGCAATACCTATGAGCATGTGCTGGTGGTCACCCAGTCCGGCCAGGTCACCATCCCGGCGGAAGCGAAGGACAAGGCCCAGCTGGTGCTGATCTCCGGCGGTCACGGCGGCTCCAGCGGATACGCCGGAACTGTCGGAAGCGGAACGACCAAAAGTGCCCAGGACGGCAAAGATACTATCTATCGGCGTAAGTGGTTTGTGCCCCCCGGCCCCGCCGCAGGCGGCAAGGCCGGCACTCCTGGCGGCGGCGCCCGCATCCTGCGCGTAACACTGAACGATGTTGTCGGAGGCCAGACGGTCCTGAACGTCAACATCGGCACCGGCGGCCTCGGCGGTCTGTTTGCTGACGGCGAAAACGCTCCCGGACAAAGTGGCGGAGATACCACCGTTGACAGCTACACCACGGAAGGAGCACAGGAGGCCTCTACCGGATACTACGACCCCATCAACGGCGTGCTGTACGGTGCCCCCGGTGGAGAAGGTATACCCGGCGGCGCTGGCGGTGGCTTCGACGAAAGCTCCGAAGGAAATATCATCCCGGCGGAGTCTGTCACCGGATTTGGTCAGACCTTCTCCGGCGGCACTTCTGTTGGTAGGTCGCATAGTATTGAAAAAACCAGCGGCAGACATGACAACGGCTACGGCTATAAAGAAGCCACGGCATGGGGTGGCTACGGCGGAGGCGCCGCTTACGGAGCGGCAGGCGAAAGCGGCACGCTGACAGGCGCCGCCGTTGCTGCGGGAAGTGATTACGCAAGCGCCAAAGGTGCTCCGGGCGGCCCTGGTGCAACGGCTCTTCCACCTCCTGCTCCTTCCACGCCAGGTACCGGCGGCTTTGGCGGAAACGGCGGCGGCGGTGCAGGCGCTTGCGGTGCGTCTATGGTGCAAAACACTTACAGCAAAAGTCAGGCAGCCCCCGTGCCTAATTTCTCTGTATACCCAAACACCATGACACCCGGCAACGGCTCCGACGGCGGCAAGGGCGCTAACGGTGTCCTGCTGATCTACTACTAAGGAGGTTTATATGGCTCAAATCGTAACTATCACAAATCCTCTCACCGGCCAGCCTGCCCAGGTTGACCAGCTGGAGCACACCGCCCAGCAGATTGATGACGCCGTTGCCGCCTCAACTGTTGAAAGCACCGATTATCCAGGGTGCTATTACCGCACTGATAGTGGTGTTGTTGAGTGGGTCAATCCTCCCATGCAAATCAACGTGGAGTACCGCACCACGGAGCGGTATCTGGGTAAGCCTGTGTATGTGAAGTTGGTGGACTGCGGATTGTCTGCGAATGGTTTAAAAACAATTTCTGTGGGGGCAGAAAACCTGCAACTTATCATTGATGTCACGGGTACGCTGAACAATATTGCTACACTTCCGTCCATTTCCTCATTTACTGAAATGGGTAACAAATGGAATGCGTGGATTAGTGCTGCTCTTGGAGAAGTTAAAATTTGGTGTGGTTCTAGTGAAGCCAATAAACAGTGCTATGCATGCGTAAAATACACCAAGACCACGGATTGAGGAGGTATGAACGATGAAGATTATCAAGTATCAGCTTATGACGGAAGTAAATCACGGTACAGAGGAACAGCCTGACATTCAGCAGATTTTCTCTGATGTCACGTTGGGATGGAGCGAAGCAAACGAGGAAATTGCCAAGCGTGAAGCCTACAACGGAGAGTACACCATCGAGGAGGAGCCTGATGACCGCACTCTGGAAGAAATCCGCGCAGACAAGCTGGCGGAGCTCTCTGCATCCTGCAACGATGCCATCACGGCGGGCATGGACGTTGAGACCACACAGGGGACGGAGCACTTTTCCCTCCAGGAGACGGACCAGATCAACTTGACCACGGCCCTCTCCGCTGTGCAGGCCGGGGCGTCCGGCTATCCCTACCACGCAGACGGCCAGCTGTGCCGCCTGTTTACCGCGGCGGAGATTCAGGCCATTGCGGCGGCATCCGTCAAGCACAAGCTGTACCACACCACCCTGTGCAATCACCTGCTGACCTGGGCGCGGCGGGCAGAGACCAGAGAGGAACTGTCCGGCATTACATACGCTGCGGACGGACTGTCGGAGGACCTGGCTTCCAACATGGCGGCGGTGCTTGCGGCGGCTGCGGGTGACAACAATGCGTAATCACCGGCACCGGAGGCCTGTGCGAAATCCGACTTCTGTTCGTGCAAAGCATATGGCTTCACACGCCATCCGCTGGGCCGTCGGCGGGCTGCTCTACGGCTGTCTGGAGCTGGCCTACCGTGGACGCACCCATTGGACCATGCTGCTGCTTGCGGCGCTGCTGTGCGTCCCACTGGACCTTGCCAATGAGCATATCCCGTGGGAGTGGCCCCTGTGGGCGCAGGCCATTGCGGGCGGTACCGTCATCACGGCGGCGGAGTTCGCGGCGGGGCTTGTGCTCAATGTCTGGCTTGGGCTTGGCGTCTGGGATTACTCAGGACTTCCATGCAATCTGCTTGGGCAAATCTGCCCGCAGTTCTGGGCGCTCTGGTGTCTGCTGGCCGGGCCGGTCATCGTGTCCTTCGACTGGCTGTGCTACTGGCTGGACGGAGGGGAAAGGCCCAGGTATCACTTATAAGCCTTTTCGCCGAAGGCGGAAAGATTTGCATAGTCATTTGCACGAAATTATCAACATGGAGGACAAGCCATGAACACATGTGTTTGCTGCGGAGATTGTATCCCGGAGGGGCGTATGATCTGCTGGTCGTGTGAGCACGGCTGGCCTGTATTTTAACTACGGAGGACAAACCATGAATGAGATCATCGTGGCACTCATCACCGGCGGCGTGACGCTGGTCGGGGTGCTGATCAGCAATCAGAAATCCCAGGCCGTCACGGAGACCAAGATCGACGAGCTGACCCGGGAAGTGCGGGAGCACAACAACTTTGCCCGCCGGGTGCCCGTCCTGGAGGAGCAGATCAAGGTCATCAACCACCGTATCGATGACTTGGAGGACGCACAGAAATGAGCGGAAAGCGGCTGGACAAGCCCAAGAAGAAGGCGTGGACCACCAGCAAGGCCATCGCCATCGGCGTTCTGCTCATGGACGCAGTGGCCACGCTGGCTGTTTTGGCCCTCTGCGGCCTCGCTATCGTTCGCCGGTTTGAGGGGGCGCTCCCGTACCTCACCACCCTCATCGGCGCGTTACAGGCCGTCACAGGCGTTGTTCTGGGGGCTTATTTCAATAAGTCCAAGGCAGAAAACACAAAAGGCGGCATAGTCTACGACGCCGCCCTGGGCGTGCCCAATTCGGACACGAATTTATGAAAGGAGTACGTATGAAAGAAAAGCTTGCGAAAAGAGCGGCCAACCTGCTGTCCGTCAAGAGCCTGGTGACGCTGGTGCTCACCGGCGTGTTTGCGTGGATGGCAGTGAAAGGGACCATCAGCCAGGACTTTATGACCATCTACGCGGTCATCATCGCTTTCTACTTCGGCACCCAGAGCCAGAAGGTGCAGGATACTGTGGAGCAGGTGAGC
>CAMGRA010000105.1 GCA_946061345.1 uncultured Clostridia bacterium
TCGGTGGCCTGCGCCATGACCGCACCTCCTTGCTTGTTGATATACATATTATAATCGCTTTTACGTCGTTTGGCAAGGCGTGATAAATAAAGCAAAAGCCTGACGGAAAGCTCCGTCAGGCGGAATGATCCATATTTGCTTACGCCATGGCGTTGATCTTCAGCGTCATGCTGCTCTTCTTGCGGGCGGCGTTGTTCTTGTGAAGGATTCCCTTGTTCACGGCCTTGTCAACAGCGACGACGGCTGCGGTGTAGGCAGCGCCGGCCTGCGCCTTGTCACCGGTAGCAACAGCGGCGTCGAACTTCTTGATGGTGGTCTTCAGAGCGGACTTGGCCATCTTGTTCTTCTCGTTGGCGGCACGGGACAGAGAAACTCTCTTCTTCGCGGACTTGATGTTGGGCATGGTTGCACCTCCTCTTACGGTGATGGTATATAAAACCGCGTGTTTTTCTTCATGCAGAAATATATTATAGCGGGGAGATGACGTAAAATCAATAGTTTTTTTCTCTTTTTGCAAAAAATTTTCAGAAAAACGTCCTTACGGCCGGAAAAATGTGCGCAGGACGGATAATTCGGCGGACAGCAGAACAGGCAGCTCCCACAGCGGCTGGTGCGGAGCACGGCAGGGCGCAGTCCCAGGGAAATATTGCACAATCCGTAAAAAAACTTGAAAAAGAGTTATGTAAACGAGCTATGCAGAGTATGCGGTAATTCTTTGCACAGGGAAAACTGTGCAAAAGCCTGTGCAAAATGTGCAAAACTCTTGCAAAACAAGTGATTTTTTCCCTGCCCTGTCGTCAACTGACAGGCGGTTCCCGTTGCATATTTGCACATAACCCGGAGAATATACGGTTTCAATAACAACCGGAAAAGGACGATAATTTCTGATTATGTAAACTAATTTCTGACGGAACCTGTCGAAAAAGTTGGCTTTTTTGCCAATGGGCTCGAAAGAATGAGAATATGTAAAAATACACGAACGGATTTGGCTCCCGGTGTTCCGTCGAAGTGCCGAATTCTGACGAAACCGAAGGCCTGTCGATCAAGCGGGTATTCCTGTCCTCCGAATGAAAACCGTTTCTTGGGAAATACTGTTGACAGAAATATGAAACGGAGGACTTCTCATGCAGGGAAAGGTCGAAATCTGCGGGGTCAACACCGCCCGTCTGAAAACGCTGAAAAACGAGGAAATGGTGGAGCTGCTCAAGCGCTCCCGTCAGGGCGACGAGGAGGCGCGCAACCAGCTCATCGAGGGAAATCTGCGGCTGGTTTTGTCGGTGATACAAAAATTTCTGGGCCGGGGTGAGAATCCCGATGACCTGTTTCAGGTGGGCTGCGTGGGCCTGCTCAAGGCCATCGCCAATTTCAACACCGATCTCAACGTGCGCTTCAGCACCTACGGCGTGCCCATGATCGAGGGTGAGGTCAAGCGCTACCTGCGGGATTACAGCGCCATCCGTGTTTCCCGCAGCGTCCGCGACACGGCCTACCGGGTGCTGCAGTGCAAGGAGGCCATGATGACCGAAAGCTCCCGGGAGCCGACGCTGGAGGAGATCGCCGGACGCCTTGAACTGCCGACGGAGACTGTCTCTAACGCCATGGACGCCATTTCCGCGCCGGTGTCCCTCTATGAGCCGGTCTATTCCGACGGCGGCGACCCGCTGACGGTGATGGATCAGGTGAAGGACACGAAGAACACCGACGAGCGCTGGCTGGAGCGCATCGCCCTGCGGGAGGCCATCTCCAACCTCAATCCCAGGGAAAAGCGGATCCTCTCCCTGCGGTTTTTCGACGGCAAGACCCAAATGGAGGTGGCCGGCGAGGTAGGTATCTCCCAGGCCCAGGTGTCCCGGCTGGAAAAGAATGCCATTACCTCCCTGCGCAAGGCCATCTGTGTGTCTTAGACCTTCCGCCGGATATAGGAAAACCGGTCGATGCGGGTCACGCCCATGGCCCGCAGCTTTTGTTCGCTGGCATCACAGTCGGCGGGCGTGTTGAAGTCGGGGATCAGCGGCACGCGGACCAGCAGGCGCTCCGGGCCTGCCTTGTTCAGCAGATATGCCAGATTCTCCTGTACCAGCCCGGCGTCCCCGCCTGTATAACGGCGGTAGATATCGGGATCCATATCCTTGATATCGATGATGAAGCCGTCCACCGTCTCCGCCGCGGTTTCCACAAGCCCGCGGGGAACATGGAGCGAGGTCTCCGCGCAGATGTGCCAGTTATCGCCGCAGACCTCCCGGAAGGCCCGGAAAAAAGCCGCGTGGAGCAGCGACTCTCCGCCGCCGAAGGTGACACCGCCGCCCGTTGCGCGGAAATAAAGGTCGTCGATCTTGACCCGGTCATACAGCTCCCGCGCCGTGACCGGTGTGGGAGGCTGCCGCAATACGGCGGCATTGAGGCACCACCGACACGCCAGCGGACAGCCCGCGCCTGCGATGAGGCTCGTTACGCCCTCGCCGTCGAGCTCCATCCGCAGGCGGGCAATGCGCAGAAGCGGGAACAGCGGCTCACTCTTCGGGGACATAAACAACGTCGCCTGCAAGCTCAAAGGGCTCTTCCGTCTCGTCCGTCTCTGTTGTGGGCTCCGTACAGACGCTTGGGTCACATTCCTCCGTTTCTTCCGTTGACATGTCCACAATACCGACGGTTTGGAAGAAAGTATCGTCTGTCTGCTGGGTGTTCTCCGTGACCAGCGCCGTGCTTTCTGACGGCGTGTCCGTATGCTCCGGCGCGGGACAGGCTGTCAGGGAGGCGATCATTCCCGCTGCCAGTGCCGTCACGGTGACCTTTTTGCCCAACGCCTGTCTGCGGGCAAGCTGCTGCTCCAGATAGCGCAGCTCCTGCTCACACTTCGGGCACGTGCCGCTGCACTCGCCCTGATAGCTGCATTCCTGCGTCACAAGGGGAATGTCGTTCTCGTCGGCGATTTTTTGACGGATCTGTTTTAGAATTCTACACTTGGTCTTTCCTTTCAACACGCTTTCTCCTTCCGTTTTTTGCATATATTACTTAGTATACCGTTTCTATGACGCCGTTGCAAGGAAAAAGTTCCTACAACCGGGGCAAAACACTATATATAAATATAAAATGCATGAGTCATAGGGCGTTCGGCCGTACTTTTTCTCTCCTGCGGCGCATAGACTGTCACAGTATGAATAGGTAGGTGAGATCATGGGGAACCGCTTTTCCTCCCTCAAATGTAAAGAGGTCGTCAATATCTGCGACGGCTGCCGCCTCGGTTTTGTCTGTGACGTGGAGGTGGACTGCAGGAACGGCCGCATCGTAGCCATCGTCGTTCCGTGCCACGGCAAATGCTTCGGCCTCTTTGGCCGGCATGACGAATTCGTCATTCCCTGGCAGAGCATCCGCCGCATCGGCGACGATATTATCCTGGTAGACGGAGATCTGGACAAATGCCGTCTTCCCCGCCACAAAAGGCCCTTTTTTTGAAGAAAAAACTTGCGATTCCTGCAAAAAAATGCTTGCAAATCCGACACACACACGCTATAATAATACGGCGTGTGAAAAACACGACATTACCAAACCACACATTCCGGGATGCTCCGTCCCAGTGCCGCTTGCGGTGGACGGGGGAGATGATCGGAATGGCGGTCAAAACGAAAAGGAGAAACAAAAATGGCAGTCGTATCCATGAAAGCCCTGCTGGAAGCAGGCGTCCACTTCGGTCACCAGACCAGAAGATGGAACCCCAAAATGGCTCCCTACATTTACACGGAGCGCAACGGCATCTATATCATCGACCTGCAGAAGACCGTGAAGAAGATCGAAGAGGCTTACAGCTTCATCCGTGAGCTGGCCGCCAACGGCGAAAACGTCCTCTTTGTCGGCACCAAGAAGCAGGCTCAGGA
>CAMGRA010000106.1 GCA_946061345.1 uncultured Clostridia bacterium
CTTCTTGTTTCTCTCCCTCCGTCTTCGCCTTACGGCGAATCCACCTCCCTCGTCAGAGGGAGGCTTTCCGCTGCGGCGGGACTCGGCATAGCGAAAGATTTTTGGAACCACCGGCCGGTGGTTTTCTTTGTGCAAAAAAGCGCTGTGCCGTCAGTCGGCACAGCGCTTTGCAGCTTATTCGTCCTCTTCGTCGTCCTCGTCGAAGTCGAACTCCAGGAGCTCGCCGCATTGCGGGCAGTTGATGGAATCCTCTAAGATCGTATCCTCATCCAGCTCCAGCTCTTTTCCGCAGGACGGGCAGGTCACATGATAAACGACCTCGTCATCGTAATCAAAATCCTCACCGTCGTCGTCTGCGAAGTCGTACTCGTCATCGTCGTACTCATCGTCATCTTCGTAGTCGTCGTCATCCTCGTCGTCCATCAGGAATTCCTCGATGGCGTCCAGGTCGTCCTCGATCTCGTCCAACTCGTCAGAAACAGCGATTGCATTCTCCTCCAAGTCACTGACAGCGGTGGTCATTTCCTGCAGCAGGTCCACAATACCGGCAATCATCTTGCCCTCGGCAGTTTCCTTGTTCAGGTCCAGGCCGTCCATCAGGCCCTTCAGATAGGCGGATTTTTCAGAGAGAGTCATGGTCGTTCTCCTTTCTTTGCGTCCGGTCAGGACTTGGCGCGGCCAAGGTACTCGCCGGTACGCGTGTCGATGGAAATGCGGTCGCCTTCGTTAATAAACAGAGGAACCTTGACCTCCGCGCCGGTCTCAACGGTGGCGGGCTTGAGGGTATTGGTAGCGGTGTTGCCAGCCAGTCCCGGCTCGGTCTTGGTGACCTCGAGGTCAACAAAGTTGGGCGCTTCCACGCCGAAGACACTGCCCTTATAGGACAGGATCGTGCAGGTATCATTCTCCTTGACGAACTTGAAGCTGTCGTCGAGAACGTCGGCCTCAACGGGCGTCATCTCGTAGGTCTCGCCGTCCATGAAATAATAGAGGTTGCCGTCCTGATAGGAATACTCCATCTTGCGGCGCTCGATATAGGCGGTGGGATACTTGTCGTTGGGGTTGAACGTGGTCTCGGTAACGCCGCCGGTAATGACGTTGCGCATCTTGACACGGACGAAAGCAGCGCCCTTACCGGGCTTGACATGCTGGAACTCAATGATCTGCATGACCTTACCGTCCATATCAAAGGTAACGCCGTTTCTAAAATCGCTGACAGAAATCATGTATTTCTCCTCCTATTTTCCCCCATAAGGGATTACTTATACAATTAGAAAATAACGCTTTACTATTTTAACCGATTCGTTGGGAAAATGCAAGTGTTTCTGTGAATTTCCTTACAGAATCAGCAAATCTTTCGGACTTTTTGTAATATCACGGCAGCCGTCGGCCTCAAAGATCACCACATCCTCGATGCGGACGCCGAATTTTCCGGGGAGATAAATGCCCGGCTCAGCGGAACAGACGGCATTTTCAGGGATGGGACCGTCATTGCGGAGGTTGCAGTTGGGGTTTTCGTGGATCTCCAGGCCCAGGCTGTGACCGTAGCCGTGGCCGAAGAAGTCACCGTAACCGGCGGCGGCGATCACGTCGCGGGCGGCAGCGTCCACGGTCTTGCCGCTGACGCCTGCCTTGGAGGCAGCGATGCCGGCAAGCTGGGCCTCCAGGACCGTCTGATAGACCTTTTTCATCTCCTCCGTCGCATAGCCCAGGGCCACGGTGCGGGTCATGTCGGAGCAGTAGCCCTGATAGATCACGCCGAAATCCATGGTGATAAAGTCGCCCTTCTGCAGCTTCCGGTCGCCGGGAACGCCGTGGGGCATACTGGTATTGGGGCCGGAAACGACGATGGGATCAAAGGACAGGCCCTCGCCGCCGTTTTTATACAGGCAGTAAATCAGCTCCGCCGCAAGCTCCTTTTCCGTAATTCCCTCGCGTATGCGGCCGCAGACCTCCGTAAAGGCGCGGTCCGTGATCTCCTGGGCCTTGATCATCCGCTCCAGCTCCCACGGCTCCTTGGAAGCACGGAAAGCGTTGATCCGTTCCTGCACGGGGACGAATTTCGCGTTGAGCTTGGAGGTGAAGCTGTCCAGCTCCGCAACGGTCAGATAGGCCTCCTCAAAGCCCAGGGTCGTGATGCCGAAGTCGGCAATGGCCCGATTCAGCTCTCCAAAGAGGTCCCGGCCGAAGTCAATGACCTCAAAGTCATGGATATTGTTCTGGGCCGATTCGATATAGCGGCTGTCGGTGAAGTACCGGGCACCATCCTTGCTCACAATGGCGTAGCCCTCGGCAATGTCGAACTCCGCCGCGTACATACGGCTGTAGCGGGAGGTCAGAAGCAGGCCCTGGACCTCATCCGTCAGAACGGAACGGTATTTTTCCAAATTTTTCAAAGCTGTACTCTCCTTTTTCTCGCCATGGCCAGCACCGGCACCTCCAGCAGGTGGCGCAGCTTCAGCCAAATGGTGTGATTATGTATGGATTTTACAATAAGGGCCGTCACGCCGGCGCGCTTTGCCCCAAGAACGTCGGTATAAATCTGATCGCCTACAAGGGCCGTTTCCGACTGCTTCGCGCCGAAGCGCTCCATTGCCTCACGGATGCCGCGGGTGTCCGGTTTTGCCGCCCGGGTGACACAGGCCACACCGTAGGTTTCGGAAAACGCCGGAACGCGGGCCTTGCGGCTGTTGGAAACGATACAGAGGGTGATCCCGGCGGCCTTCATCCCTTCCAGCCAGCCCAGCAGCTCCTGGGAGGGAACGTTGGTGGTATAAGGCAGCATGGTGTTGTCAAAATCCATCAGCAAAAGGGAGATACCGCGCTGCTGCAAAAAGTCGGGAGACAGGTCGATCAGGCGTGGGAAAATGTAATCGGGTAAAAATGAAAGCATACTCGTCACAACGACCCCATAAAGATTTGATGTCAGTATTATACCACCGTTTGGGAGGTTTGTCTATTGTCAATCCCCTGCTATTTGGCCCTGGAATGGAAAGATTTTGTAAACAATTTGTCCGGGCTGCCGGCGCAACTGGGTTTTGGGTTCCGGGAGGACGGCTCTTCGCGGGTGCCCAATGAGCGCATCGAAAAAGCCCTCATCGTCATCGACGACCGTATCCTGCCGAAAATGGGGCCGTCTGAAAAAGCACTGACGGAGCTGGCGGCTCTGGCGAAAAACGGCTGTATGCTGGATTTTGAGCAGCCCGTCTCCCCCATCGGTGCTGCCATTATAGAGGGACTGCAGGCCAAAACAGCCCACGGACAGCTCTTTGTCGTGCCGGAGCAATATCACGCCCTCTTTCCGAAGGCCACCGTCTGCGTGACCGCGCGACTCTGCAACCACTGGGAGAGCCTTGTCCGCCGCGCCGAAAAAAGCTACGGCAACAACTGGGTGCTGGAGGAGATCCCGCAGCTGTGCGTCATGCCGCTGGCCTGTGAAACGGGGCGCGGCATCCTTCCGTCGGCAGTCCTGCGGTATCAGGCGGAAAACGGCGTCGTTCGCTATTACGACACGGCGCGGACGCTGGCCATTAAACGGCAGCTTGCCGAAGCCCACGGCTGCAGAGCGGTCTTCGGCCTGATGTGCGAGCATGAGGTTTTGGAGGAACAGCAATGCTGCCGAATGGGACAATAAAGCGAATGACCGCGTAATCATAACCACCGGCCGTGTCGGTGGTATGCACCAGCCCTCTTGGGGCATGCCATCGGCTGAGCTTATAGGCTCATCAAATTTTCATTCGCTTGCATGAAGAGCCCTACCACCGCAGATGCGGTTATGCGAACATCCCAGGCCCCCTCTGACGAGGGGGCTGGATTTTTGCGCAGCAAAAAGACT
>CAMGRA010000107.1 GCA_946061345.1 uncultured Clostridia bacterium
TGACAGAAAATCTATTCTGATTTTGACGGTTTCGGGCTTTATCGACAGTCTGAGCCGCCCGTAGGGCGGCTCTTAGTGAGTCGCAGACAGTACAGCGTGCGTCTGCATGCGGGATTCCTGATAAAACTCTTTAGTCAAGAATCAGCACCAGACTCTTCCGTGCTTTCCGTCGGCGGTTCTGTCGTCTCGCTTGCTGAGCCGGAGGACTCCGTCGGCGGCTCCGTAGGCTCGCTTGTCGGTTCGGTGGAGTCCGACGTCGGCTCGGTGGGCATGATGGTCGGCGGCAGCGTGGGAATAACGATGGGCGGCTGGGTCGGCTCCGTGGGGGGCTCCGTGGTCCCGGTATGCTCCATGGGATTGCCGCTTTCATCCGTTTCCTCCGGAGTCGCGGGGTAGTCGCCGGCCTCCCAGACATAGCCCTCCCCTATGAGCTGCTCCGCAGTCAGAAGCTCCGGACTGTTGGCTCCGGAGAGCATATCCCGCATCAGGTCCACATAGTAGTATTCCCTGCCCAGCCGTATCAGATTCCAGTAGTAAGATACGCCGTCCTTGAAGCCGGAAACCAGGCGGCAGTCCATGCCCTCGGAGCTGCACTCGTAGCGGAACACGGCCGCAAAGGACAGACTGTGGGCCGCTCCGTCACACAGCAGGCGGTAGGCGGGCATCACAGGCTCCTCGGTGTCGACGGTATAGACAAAGCGCCCCGCCAGGAAGCGGTACAGCCGGGTAACGCGCTCGGTATCGGTGCTGCCGGAATGGATGAAGGAATGGACAGAGGCGAGTATGGTATTGACCTCCGCCTGCATGACGCGCAGCTCGTCACGGGTCTTGGGATAGACCATGTGCAGCTCTAAAATCCGGGTCTCGCCCTCGTTGGGATAGATCTGGGCCGAAAGCTCCGGCAGGGCGGGCATCTTGTCCGGATTCTCCAGGCAGTAATCGCGGATGTAGGCGGCGAAATCCGCCTCCTCATAGTTGCGGATGCGCAGGGTCAGAGCGGTATTGTAGTCGGTCAGTGCCTGCTGTATCTTGGCGTATGCGCCCTCAATGCCGTTGACGGTAACGATGGAGTTGATCTCGGCGGCGCTGCGGCGAAAGACGATGTTCAGCGAGATGACACCGCTTTCCCCGTTGCCGGAAAGCTCCGCGTCAGCATAGTCCACGGCATAGGCCCCGATGGGATCCTCCTCCGTGGCGTAGCGGATGGTCTCGGCAAGATCGGCGGCGATGTCACCGCTGTAGCCGGAAACCAGGAAGGTACCCCGCTCGGTCCAGTCGCGGATAAAGGACAGGACCGCGCCGCGCAATTCACTGCGGTTGGTGACGGTGAGAGGCACCTCCTCCTCGGCGTCTCCGGAGGAAACAGGCTGCTCGGCATGGGGCGTGACGGAGAGAAGCTCGTTCTTCCCCCAACCGCTGCAGGCGGTCAGCCCCAGAAGCACAGACACGATCAGGATAGCTGACAGTAATTTTTTCACAGGGCGGACCTCCTTTCAAAAAGAAAATTTACATGATCTACAGCTCATAGCGGTCATACCGCTTGAAGCCGTCGCCCAGGACCTGATGGGCGTCCTGGAGGATGATAAAAGCGTCGGGGTCAACAGAAATGACCAGCTCCTTGAGCTGCGCCAGCTGACTGCGCTTGACGGCGCTGAGCAGAACATTCTTGCCCGAGCGCGTATAGTAGCCCTCCCCGTGGAGCAGCGTCACGCCGCGCTCCAGCTGGCCGGTGATGGCGCTGCCGATCTCATCATAGTGGTCGGAGATGATAAGAGCGACCTTGGCGTAATCCATGCCGTAGACCACCTTGTCCAGAATGATGGACGACAGCACCAGGGTGACGATACTGTAGAGAGTGTTGTTGAATTCCCGGTAGACGATACCGGTGGCCACGGCGGTGCACAGGTCCATGCAGAGGATGATTTTGCCGATGGGGAAATTCCGCATCCGGAGCTTGAGCAGCCGGGCGACGATGTCAACACCGCCGGTGGAAGCACCTGCCAGGAATACGATACCCAGTCCCGCGCCCACCATGACGCCGCCGAAGATGGAGGCCACCAGCGGCTCAACGGTGGGGACCGGTAAAACCGCAGCGAAAAGGTCAAAGCAGACGGAGGAGATCGCCATGCCCAGCATGGAACCGAAGAAGAAGTACTTTCCGATCTGCCGGTAACCGAAGAAAAACAAGGGGATGTTGATGGCGGCGCTGAGGATGCCCACGGTGAGCCAGGGGATATTGACACCGTAGACGATCAGCATGGCGATGCCGGAGACGCCGCCGCAGTTGATGCCGTTGGGGTCCAGAAACAGGTCAAAGCCCAGAGAAAAGACAGCGCTGCCGACGACGATCATCACAAGGTTGCGCGCCAGCTCTTTTTTTGTCAGGTTCATCACATTACAGCTCCAATTCGATCTGTTTTTCCTCCGCGTCCTCTTCCCTGAGCAGCGCGCCCGCTGCGGGGAGCGAACGGGTGCGGTAGCGGGCGGCGTTGACAACGCCGCTGCCCTCCAGCAAAGCGGCGCGGTAGAGGGTCGCCTTGCGTTTCAGGGTCATGACCGCCACGCCCTGAGTCGTGCGGGTGGTTTTGGGCGCAAGCTGGGCAGTGGAGAAGACAAGCGCCCGTCCCTCGGTGGAATAGAGCACCAGCTGAGTGTCCTCCCTGAGCAGGAAGACTGCCTTGAGGAGGCTCTTGTCGCAGTAAGCGCCGGTGAGCTTGCGGCGGTTGGATTTCGTGGCGTAGGCGGACAGTTCCACCTTGGCGACCTTGCCGTTTTCGTAGACAAAGATGATGCTGCCCTCATAATCGCCGGGGAAGCACACGTCGATCACGCTTTCTCCCTCGTCAAAGCCCAGCTTGCCGGGCAGATAATCGCCCAGAAGGCTGGCCTTGCTGTCCTCAAAGTCGGCGCAGCGGGCCTTGTAGACCTGGTATTTGTCGGTAAAGACCAGAAATTCGGCGGTGTTGGAGGTCTCCAGAGAAAACTTGAGGCCGTCGCCCTCCTTGAATTTCTGTTCGCCGGACATCCGCAGGGACTGGGGCGTAATCTTCTTGAAGTAGCCCTCCCGGGAGACGAACACGGTGACGGGATAATCGGGAAGCGACTCGTCCTCGTCCGGGGTCTGTACCTCGTGGTCGTAGACGATGCCGGTCCTGCGGTCCTGGCCGTATTTGTCCGCAATGGCGTCCAGCTCTTTGACGATGACGCCGCGGATCTTCCGCTCACTTTTCAGCAGATCCTCGAGCTGGGCGATCTCCTTTTCCAGATCGTCGACCTCCTGAGTGCGCTTGAGGATATACTCCTTGTTGATGTTGCGCAGCTTGATCTCCGCCACGAATTCGGCCTGCACCTTGTCGATGCCGAAGCCGATCATCAGGTTGGGCACCACCTCGGCATCGGATTCCGTCTCGCGGATGATGCGGATGGCCTTGTCGATGTCCAGCAAAATGCGCTTGAGGCCCTTGAGCAGATGGAGCTTGTCGGCCTTTTTCTGCTTCTGAAAATATATCCGGCGGCGGACACATTCGGTACGCCAGGCCGTCCATTCCTCGATGATCTCCCGCACGCCCATGACCCGGGGCATACCGGCGATGAGGATGTTGAAATTGCAGCCGAAGGAGTCGGTCAGGGGGGTGCTGCGCATGAGCTTCTGCATGAGCTTGTCCGGGTCAACGCCCCGCTTGAGGTCGATGGTCAGCTTGAGGCCGGACAGGTCCGTCTCGTCGCGCATATCGGAGATCTCGCGGATCTTGCCCGCCTTGATCAGCTCGGAGACCTTGTCGATGATGGCCTCGGTGGTGGTGGTGTAGGGGATCTCATA
>CAMGRA010000108.1 GCA_946061345.1 uncultured Clostridia bacterium
TTGGCGGTAAGTACCGCATCATTGATTTCCCTTTGTCCAATTGCGTCAACTCCGGCATTGATACGGTGGGCATTCTGACCCAGTATCAGCCGCTGGAGCTTAACGAGTACATCGGAAACGGTCAGCCCTGGCATCTGAACCGTTCCCACGGCGGCGTTCAGGTCCTTCCGCCCTATGCCCGGAGCAAAAAATCCGAGTGGTACAAGGGTACGGCCAACGCCATCTACCAGAACATCCCCTTTATCGAGCGCTACGACCCGGACTACGTCCTGATCCTCTCCGGCGACCATATCTATAAAATGGATTACGCCGCTATGCTCCGCTACGCCGAGGAGCAGGATGCCGACTGCACCATCGCCGTGCGCACGGTGCCTATTGAGGAGGCCAGCCGCTTCGGCATTATGAACACCAATCCTGACGGCTCGATCTACGAGTTTGAGGAAAAACCGAAGCATCCCAAGAGCACAAATGCCTCTATGGGCATCTACATATTCAAATGGCAGGTCCTGCGTCAGTTCCTCATTGCCGACGAGGAGGATCCCACCTCTGAAAACGACTTTGGCAAAAATGTCATTCCGGCGCTGCTGGCGGCGGGACATAAGCTCTACGCCTATGAATTTCAGGGCTACTGGAAGGACGTGGGCACCATCCATTCCCTGTGGGAGGCCAATATGGAGCTGCTGGGTACGGCCCCGGCCTTCAACCTGGACAGCGAAAAGGGCGGCAAGATTTACGCCAGAAACTACGCCCTGCCCTCCAGCTTTATCGCAAAGAGCGCCAAGACCATCTGCTCCCTCATCGCTGAGGGCTGCGGCATCTACGGCTCCATCAGTCACTCCATCATCTCCACCGGCTGCACTGTGGAGGAGGGAGCCGTTGTGGAGGACAGCGTCATCATGCCTGACGTGTTCATCGAGTCCGGCGTCATCATCCGCCACGCTATTGTAGGCGAGGGCTGCCGTATCTGCCGGGGGGCGGTCATCGGCGGCAGCTTCGCGGAACATGAGGATAAGAAGATCAGCGTCATCGGCAAGAACAAGACCATCGCCGCGAACCAGTCCGTCAAGCCCGGCGAGATCATATAATGAAAAGGACGAGGAGGGATACGCTATGACGACTACAATGGGCATTATTTTTGCCAACATTTATGACAGCTCCCTGGGGGAACTGACCAACAAGCGCACCATGGCGTCGCTGCCCTACGGCGGACGCTATCGCCAGATCGACTTTTCCCTGTCCAATATGACCAATTCCGGCATCCGCCACATCGGCATCATTACAAAATACAATTATCACTCCCTGATGAATCACATCGGCTCCGGCCAGGAGTGGGACCTGGACCTGCAGGAGGGCGGCCTGGAGTTCATGACCCCCTATGCCGCCGACCACAACGCCAGCTACCGCGGCAAGCTGGACGCCCTCAACTCCGCCATGAACTTCCTGCGGGTGGCCAAGGAGGACTATGTGGTCCTGGTGGACAGCGGTGTTCTGTGCGCCATTGATTTTCGCGCCCTGGTGGAGGACCATATCGCCTCCGGCGCAGATGTGACTGTTGCCGTTAAGGACGGCATCAGCAACGGCGTCAAGCAGTTGGACATGGCTGTCAAGGTGGACAAGAACAGCCGCGTCACCGATATCGCCGTGGATTACTGTGCCAGCAAGGACTATCTTGCTTCTATGGGGATTTTCGTCATCAGCCGCGAGCTGCTGATCCGTGAGGTAACGGAGGCCGTTGCCCACAGCCGCTACCGCTTTGAGCGGGATCTGGTCCTTCACGGCTTTGCCAACAGCGGCATGAAGGTCAATGCCTACCAGTACGGAAGCGTAGCCCTCTTTAACGAGAGCACGGCGGAGTATTTCCACAACAATCTGGCCCTGCTGGACTATTCCGTCCGCAACGGTCTGTTCCGGGTGCCCAATCGCACCATCTATACCAAGGTCCGCAACGAGGTCCCGGTCTATTACAGCGAGGACTCGGAGATCGACGACTGCATGGTGGCAGACGGCTGCGTCTTTGAGGGAAGAGCGTCCCATTCTGTGTTTTTCCGGGGCGTTAAACTTAACAAAAACGCCATGGTCAAGGACAGCATCATCATGTCCGATACTGTCATCGGCGAGGGCGCACAATTGGAATATGTTATTTTAGACAAGGAAGTGGTGGTTCGTCCCGGAGCCAAGCTCTGTGGTACCTATGACCACCCCCTGGTCATTAAACGAGGAGAAACTGTATGAAAATTGCTATGATCGCCTCTGAGGCGGCACCCTTTGTAAAAACCGGCGGTTTGGGCGACGTGATGCAGGCACTGCCTGCGGAGCTGTCCAAGATCAAGGGCAACGAGGTCGCTCTGTTCCTGCCCTATTATAAGAAAATCAAGCATGACAGCAACATTGAGGTGGAATCCCTTGGCTCCTTTTATATGGAACTTTCCTGGCGGGAAAGCTATGTGGGCATTTTCCGCCTGAAGACCCGCCGGAAAAAGCTGCAGGTCTATTTCATCGACAACGAATACTATTTCGGCGCCCGCAGCACCATCTACGGCGACTTTGACGATGGTGAACGCTTTGCCTATTTCTCCAAAGCGGTCATGGCTGCGCTGTATTTTCTGGATTTCAAGCCCGACATCCTCCACTGCCACGACTGGCAGGCGGCTATGAGCGTCATCTACTGCCGTGCGCTCTACGGCAGCTGGTGCCCTGATACCAAGACCGTCTTTACTATTCACAACGTGGAATACCAGGGCTGGGCAGATAAATCCTTCTTTGAAAACACGCTGGGACTGCCGAAGGAATACCAGGGCTATCTGACCTTTGACGGTGCCATCAATATGATGAAGGGCGCTATCGAGGTAGCGGATATCGTGACCACCGTTTCCAAGACCTACGCCGAGGAACTGCGCTATCCCTATTATGCCCACCGCCTGGACGGAGTTCTGCGGGGTGCCTGGCTGTGGGGCATCACCAACGGCATCGACACTACCGTCTATGACCCGGCCACGGACCCGGCCCTCAAGACAAACTACAGCGCAAAGCAGATGACGGGCAAGTGGGATAACAAGCTGGCATTGCGACAGGAGCTGGGACTGCGGACCGATACCGACGCGCCGATTCTGGCTATGGTGTCCCGGCTTGCCGGGCATAAGGGCATTGATCTTCTGTGCTACATCGCCAACCGTCTGATGGAGCGGGAGGTGCAGCTGGTCGTTGTGGGCACCGGCGAAAAGCAGTATGAGTACGCCCTCAGCGCTCTGGCCCGCCAGCATCCGGGACGGGTTGCTGTCCGCCTTGCCTTTGATCCCGGCCTTGCCTCGAGGGTATATGCCGGTGCGGATATGTATCTGATGCCTTCAAAATCCGAGCCCTGCGGCTTGTCGCAGATCATTGCCATGCACTACGGCACGGTGCCTGTCGTCGCCAGTACCGGCGGCCTGAGGGATACGGTGCCGCCCTACAACTGGGACACGGAGGAGGGCAGAGGCTTTACCTTCCAGAGCTATAACGCCGATGATTTCCTCGGCGCTATTGACCGGGCGGTCAGATTGTATTATAATGACCGGGATCGCTGGAATCGGCTTGCCAGGCACGACATGGAAGCCGATTTCAGCTGGCGGCAGCCCGCGGAAGAATATATGCAGCTCTATACGGAGCTGAAACAGAAATAAAGGATTTTTTAGGAGGACCCATGAAGAAGCAAGCACCCAAGGAATCGGTTATTGACGTGCGCGGGGATGCCCGTGCGGACGTGATGAAAGAGCTGGAGGACAGCATGCGCAGACTCTTTGGCTGCGGGCTGGCCGA
>CAMGRA010000109.1 GCA_946061345.1 uncultured Clostridia bacterium
AGATGTCGGTGATGCGGAAGCGGGTGGGATCCAGCTTGTTTCCCGTGCCCATGGCACTGATGATGGGGATGTCCCGCTCCTTTGCCGTCTGGATCAGGCTGAGCTTGCAGGAAACCAGGTCGATGGCATCGACGATATAATCACAGGCTTGCGAGAAAAAGCGCTCCTTGGTTTCCTCGCTGTAAAGCTCCGGCAGGGAAGTGACGCGGCAGTCCGGGTTGATGTCCAGCACCCGCGAGGCCATGACGTCGGATTTGTACTGCCCCAGGGTGGAGTGGAGGGCGCAGAGCTGGCGGTTGAGATTGGTGATGCCCACGGTGTCGTTGTCCACCAGAGTCAGATTGCCGATTCCGGCACGGGCCAGACCCTCGGCGGCATAGCTGCCCACGCCGCCGATGCCGAAGACGATGACATGAGCGCGGCGCAGACGCTCCATGGCCTGCGCGCCCAGGAGCATTTTCTCCCGCAAAAAGGCTTCTTCCATAATGCTCTCCTTTGCAAAAAACGGGCGCTGCGAACAGCGCCCGTCTTTGATTTTTTATCAGCCGTAGATGGACACGTTGCCCAGCATGGCGTTTTCCTCGCTGTAGCCGCAGGCTTCCTTGGCTTCGGCGATGGCCTTCTCCGCCCACTCATTGACCAGAGTGGTGTTGACGGCCTTGGTGCTGTAATTGTCGCCGTAGCCGGTGAAGTAGAGGATCAGGGTGGTGCCGTTGACGTCAAAGACCTTATAGTCACCGGCGGTGCGGCCCTCCAGGAACCACTTCAGGATCTCCTGGGAGACGTTAGCCATGGTGGAGCGGGTCATGCCCTCAACCTCGCCGTCTTCCTCGGAGGAATACTCGGCAACGAGGGCCTTGAAGTTCTCCAGACTGCTGTCGGTGGTCAGAGCGGTCTCCACGGCCTCCAGCTTTTCAGCAGCGGTCAGTTCGTTCTCGTCGTGCTCGTGGTCGACTTCCTCGCCCTCTTCATGCTCATGGTCGGCGGGGATGACCAATTCCACGATATTGGCGGTCTGGTAGTCTTCCTTGTCGATGAGCTTGAAGACGTAGAAGGTGCTGCCCTTGGTGTACATCTTCACGTCGCCGGGCTGTGCCTCGTCAAAGAGCCAGGCAGCGGCGTCCTCGCTGACCAGAGAGGTCACGGAGGCGCGGGTGTTGTCTGCGCGGACGGAAACCTTCTCGTCGTCAACGTTAAAGCTGGCTTCCATCTCCTGGGCAGCCTGCTTGGCCTTGGCGGTGTCGGCGGAAGTGGCCTCAGGAGTAGTGCCGTCCTCGGCGGGCTCTACCATGCTGGAGCCGGAAACGGTGTAGAGATAGTAGGTAGCCACGTCGAAGTCCTCGGGGCTTTCATTGTAGCGGGCGCTGATCTCGTCTGAGCTGAAGATCAGCTCAGAGCCGTAGTGCTCGGCAACATAGTTGACGGTCAGGTACTGACGGTAGCCCTTGGCGTTGCAGCCGCTGCCGAAAACGCGGCGGATCAGACTGTTGAGAGACTCGCCGTTTTGGTCAGCATAGCCCTGCATGACTTCCATGCCGGCCTCGACCTCACTCTCGATCTCCTCAGTGATTTCAAAGCCGGCGTCCATGGCGGCGTTGTAGAGGACATAGGTGCTGACGGCACTTGACTTGGCGGCGTCGGCGATCAGCTGCGCCCAGGTGACGTTGTAGGTGCCGTCGGTGAGCTCCTTGTCGTCCAGGTAAGAGCTGTCGATGCCGAACAGGCCGAGATACATGGCACCATTGGAGGTCACATACTGCTCGTCCAGGCCGACGGAGGTGTCAATACCCACATAGCTGGCGTAGGAGCTGAGGGTGTTGACGGTGGAATTATAGAAATAGTTGAATTCTTTCACGCTGACGTCGTGGGTGCCGACGGTGAGGACCGTCTTGCCGCGTTCCTGGGCACGGTAGATCATCAGTCCACCGAAAACCAGGGCAAGGACCAGGACGATGGTGATGGCGAAGATCCAGCCTTCCGACAGCTTCTTCTTTTTCTTCGGCGCGGCGGGAACGGTCTCACCGGGCTGCTGCATACGCTTTTTTCTTTCACGGGAAGCGCTCATTGTTAATTACCTCTCATTCGTGGGATCTGCCCGGAAATGCTTCCGAGCGTAGAACAGTGTCTATTATACTGTGAAATATCGCGTCTTGCAAGTAAAAAGTGAAAAATCTGCGAAAAGTTTACAGATTTTTATTTTTGATAAGAAAAAAGACGGCGATTGCCGTCTTTTCAAAACCCCGCTGTAGCCGTGTAGCTCCGTTTATAACCTGCACAAAAGGGCAGGTGGGTCGCCTCTCCGCGTCTTAGCTGCTTCCAACGTCCATTCACGGTCAAAGCCGGAACGGGAGGCCTGCAATCCGAGGCGGAAGTCCGGCGTCCCTTAAAAATGATGTGGGTTTAAAGGGAACTATCACGAACCAAGCAGGGAACCTTTCTCATTTTACAGCGTCAAATCCTCAGACTCGTCATCCTCAAACATCGTCTGCATCAGCAGGTCATAGACCGCTTCCAGCTCGGCGTCGTCCTCCACGGCCACCAAAACAGGCTCATCGCCGTCCATGACGGACTTGAGGATGCTGACCTCCAGCTCCTCCGCGTCCTCATCGGCGTCGGCAGGGGTCAGTGCCAGATACTCGGCGCCTTTGTAGGTCACGGTGGAGAGGACCTCCAGCTCGTATTCAACGCCGTCTTCGTCGGTAATGGAAATATAATTTGCACCGTAGTCCTGTTCCATAGGGGGCCTCCTGATTTTTTCTGCTTTTAGTATAACCGCAGCCACAGAGAAAATCAAGAGGAAATCCGCCGACGGTCAGGAAATAAAATCTTCCAGGGTGGCGGCGAGGGCTCTGGCGTCGGCACAGTGGATGCCGCTGGACAGAGCCTCGGCGTCGGCATCGGGCAGCAGCGAGACGGAATAGCCGGTGCGCTGCACGATACCGCTGCCTTCATCCTTGACCGCCACAAAACCGCCGTCGTTGAAGATTAAAAAGCCGCTCAATACCACAAAAAGAAAAAACGAAATGAGGCATCTATGAGATCTGCGAGAAAAAAACCAATTCAATTTCATCACCCACCGTAGCTTTCCCACAAAAAACCTGTTTTATCAAACAAAAAAAGCACTAATACCGATTTGACAAGCGTGATATAATTATATAGATAGGCGCAGTGTTCCTGCGCAGCTTTGAATTTTTCGTCGAACCGCCGTAGCTGCGGCGGCTTTCGACAGGACGATAGATAGGAAGAGAGGTATTTTTATGGCTGATAAAGCACCTATGGCAGCAAAAAAGCCCCATCTGGCCTGGCGGATCACCCGTGTCGTGCTCCACATTCTCGGCATTGTCGCCCTTTGGACGCTGGTCATCGCCGGGACTCTTGCGCTCATTGTCGGCATTGCCGGGTCCATCTTTTTTAAGGAGGCTTCGGAATATCTCAAAAACGATGTTATTCCCAGCGCCTACGAGTATGCCGAGAACCTGTCCCTGAGCGACATCAGTCTTGCTCAGACCTCCATTTTGTACTATACTGACAAAGAAACCGGCGAGCCAAGAGAACTGCAGCAGCTCTACGCTACGGAGAACCGCATCTGGGTCAGCTATGACCAGATCCCGCAGGACATGATCAACGCCTGCGTGGCCATCGAGGATAAGCGTTTCCCCGAGCACAACGGTGTGGACTGGCTGCGCACGCTTTCCGCCGTGAAGAACTTTGCCGGCGGCGACTCCTCCTTCGGCGCCTCCACCATCACCCAGCAGCTCATCAAAAACCTCTCCCATGAGGACGATGTGACCA
>CAMGRA010000110.1 GCA_946061345.1 uncultured Clostridia bacterium
TCTTCTCCAACTACGACATCAAGGACGACACGGACTATGTCAACAAGTTCATTGTACGCAACATTCTCCGCGAACTGACTGATGATGGCGTGCTTGAGACCATTACTCCCATCTCCACCGTGAAGAAAGTCACCGTGCCCGCAACGGAGACCGGTGACGAGTACACCATCGAGGGCTATGTTACCTCCAACGCCTCCGCTTATGACCAGGATACCGCCTTCTTCGACTGCATCTATATCCAGGACAAGAAGGGGAATGGTATCAATGCTTTCCCTGTAGCCGGCAACTTTGCTGTAGGTATGAACGTCCGCGCTCACGGCGGCGTGACCTACTACTGCGGCGAAGTCGAGTTGAACCTCAGCACCGACTACAACGGCTACTGTGAGGTCATCTCTGACGATATCAACAAGATCAGCCCGAAGGAAGTGGACTGCGCCACCGCGATGGCCAACTCCTCCATCGGCAACCTGCTCAAGGTCAAGGGCATTGTCACCAGCATCCATAAGACCGAGGGCGTCATCGATAAGATCTACGTCCGTGACGCAACCGGTGAGGCCTGCCTGTTTATCAACGGATATATCATGAAGAACTACAAGGGACTTGATAATTTGAAGGTCGGCATGATGATCTCCGGTGTGGGCATCGGTTCCCGCGATGTAGATGAGACTTCCACCACAAGCGCCATCTTCTCCCGTCTGCGTGTCCGTGACCGCAGCGAGATCAAGATCCTTGACGATCAGATCTACAGCGAGCACCTCTTTGATGATGTGGATGCCGATGACTGGTTCTATGAGTATGTCATGTTTGCCGCCGAACGTGCGCTGATGCAGGGCACTTCTCACTCAACCTTTGATCCTGAGGCAACCCTGACCCGCGCTATGGTCGCTATGGTCCTCTACCGTATGGCCGGTGAGGAGAAGCTGTCCGGCGGCCGGAATTTCAGCGACGTGGACGCTACCGCTTGGTATGCTGACGCAGTTAACTGGGCTTCCGCAGCCGGTGTGGTCGAGGGCTATGAGGACGGCACCTTCCGTCCCAACGGCAAGATCACCCGTCAGGAAATGGCGGTCATGCTGGCAAGATATGCCGAGAAGGTCATGGGCATCGAGCCCAACAACAGTGGCAATCTCAACTCTTTCCTCGACGCCGGCTCTGTCGCCGACTGGGCGGAGGATGAGATCACATGGTTCGTCTGCGAGGGCATCATGAACGGCATGGATGGCAGAGTCGTTCCCAACGGGAACGCCACACGTGCCCAGTTCGCCACCATCATCGCCCGCTTTGTTCAGAAATACGTGGAAGCATAAGCCTACGGACTGAAAAAAGCAAAAACAAAACAGTACCGGGCTGCGGAGCAAACCTCCGCAGCCCGGTTTTTTCTGCCGCTCTGTTTTGAAGATGTTGCCCAATGCGCAGGACGAAGTACTACCCAATAATTTTTACTGTCAAGTTTTTTCTCTTGACAACAGACAGAAGATGCTATATAATGGACGTGTATTGGGGGTGTCTGTGATGAAACAGGAAACGTTTCAGATGTCGCTGCTCCTCGACTACTACGGCGGACTGCTGACGGAAAAGCAGAAATCCTACTTTGACCTCTATTACAACCAGGACCTCTCGCTGGCGGAGATCGCCCAGCAGGAGGGAATATCCCGGCAGGGTGTCCATGATACCATCCTCCGAACGGAGGCTATTTTGCAGGATATGGAGGCAGCGACAGGCTGCGTTGCCAGAGCGCGGACACTTCGCACCGCGCTGCAAAAAATAGCCGACGCTGCCGAGAACCTGATGCACCACGAAGATCCCACCGTGCGGGAAAATGCCGCCGGCATTTTGTCCGCTCTTTTGTCCGTAAAGGAGTAAGCTATGGCATTTGAAGGCTTGACTGCGAAACTCAACGCCGCGTTCAAAAAGCTGCGCGGCAAGGGCCGCCTGACTGAGTCCGACATCAAGGAAGCAATGCGGGAGATCCGCCTGGCTCTTTTGGAAGCGGACGTCAGCTATAAGGTCGTCAAGGATTTTATCAAGTCCGTTTCCGAGCGCTGTGTCGGCAAGGATGTGCTGGAAAGCCTGACGCCGGCACAGATGATCGTCAAGATCGTCAACGAAGAGCTGATTGCCCTGATGGGCAGCGAGAATCAGCGCATCACCATCTCACCGAAATCGCCTACCGTGGTCATGCTGGTTGGCCTGCAGGGCGCGGGCAAAACGACCAACGGCGCGAAACTGGCCGGCCTGTTCAAAAAGCAGGGAAAACGACCGTTGCTGGTGGCCTGTGACATCTACCGGCCTGCAGCGATCAAGCAGTTGGAAGTCGTCGGCGGACAACTGGATATCCCCGTGTTTCAGATGGGCCAGGAAGACCCTGTGAAGATCGCCAAGGCGGCCATCCGCCATGCACAGCAGCACGGCAACGATATGGTGTTTCTGGATACTGCCGGACGCCTGCACGTGGACGAGGCGCTGATGAATGAGCTGAAAGCGATCAAGGCCGAGGCGGAACCAAGCGAGATCCTCCTAGTCGTGGATGCCATGACCGGTCAGGACGCAGTGAATGCCGCCCAGTCTTTCAACGAATGGCTGGATATCGACGGCGTGATGCTGACCAAGCTGGACGGCGATGCCCGGGGCGGCGCGGCGCTGTCCGTTAAGGCTGTTACAGGCAAGCCCATCAAGTTTATCGGCACCGGCGAAAAGCTGGATATGATCGAGCCTTTCCATCCCGAGCGGATGGCCTCGAGAATTCTGGGCATGGGCGATGTGCTGACCCTCATTGAAAAGGCGGAACAGGCGCTGGACCAGAAAAAGGCTGCGGAGCTGGAGCAGAAAATGCGTCAGAACAAATTTACTCTGGCGGATTTCTACGATCAGCTTTTGCAAATCAAGTCCATGGGCTCCATGCAGGACCTGCTGGGCATGATTCCCGGTATGGGCTCTCTGAAAAATGTCCAGGTGGACGAAAAAGCCACCGTCCGTATTGAGGCGATCATCCAATCCATGACGCCCTACGAGCGTGAGAATCCGACCTGCCTCAATTCCTCCCGTAAACGCCGCATCGCCCTCGGCTGCGGTCAGAAGGTGGAGGACATCAACCGCCTGCTCAAGCAATTCGAGCAGATGCAGCAGCTTATGAAGCAGATGAACGGCAAGGGGAAAAAGCGTAAAATGTTCGGAAAAATGGGCGGCTTTCCTGGCATGCCCGGTATGTGATCATTAAACCAAACAGGTTTGAGGATATAAAAAATATGGGATGAAAATCCCGATGATTCTATTGGAGGTAAACCATGGTTAAAATCAGACTGAGAAGAATGGGCGCGAAGAAGGCTCCCTACTACCGCATCGTTGTCGCAGATTCCCGCAGCCCCCGCGACGGCCGCTGCATCGAGGAGATCGGCAGCTACGATCCCCTGACTGAGCCGGCTACCATTACCGTTGATGCCGAGAAGGCACAGCAGTGGATCAAGAACGGCGCACAGCCGACCGACACCGTAAAGGCTCTCCTGAAAAAGGCGAACGTCCTTTAATCGGGAAGGAGCTTACGATGAAGGAACTCTTGCTCTACGTGGCAAAACAGCTTGTCGATCATCCCGAGGCGGTCACGGTCACAGAGAGAGAGGACGCTGGCGCTACGGTCCTGGAGCTGCGCGTTGCCCCTGAAGACATGGGCAAGGTCATTGGCCGCCAGGGACGCATTGCCAAGGAAATCCGCACCGTTATCAAGACTGTCGCCCAGCGCGACGGCAAGCGTGTCACTGTCGACATCGTCGA
>CAMGRA010000111.1 GCA_946061345.1 uncultured Clostridia bacterium
TATTTTCAACGTCAAAAAATGCTTTCTGATTTTGACGGTTTCGGGCTTTATCGACAGTCTGCGGCTGCTGCAAGGCGAAAGCCTTGCAGCAGCTTTTTGCCGATCCTACGGCATTTCCAAAAATTTGATCTTGTACCGCACCAGGTTCTCGCAGGGCTCCTCAATGACCTCAAAATCCGTCATCAGTACCGTAACCTCAGACCATTGCGGGTGCTTCAGCGTGGCAGTGCCGCCGGTGACAAACAGATTGGACAGAGAGCGTATGCTGTTATAGGCAGAGCTGCCGTGGAACACGCCCTCACAGAGAAACACACGTCCCATTCTGCCGTGATTGGTCACGGTCCATCTGCCGGCGTTATCGCCCTTGATGTCCAGGTCCCTCGCATATACGATGCGAAAGCTCTCGGGATTATTCGGCCAGGTAAAGGTTCCGAATTGCAGTGCTGTCATAGTTGGCTCCTTTCTACGATGCGGTTGACGTACTTTCCGTACGGCCAACGGCTATCAGTTCCGCCTCTTCAATGACATTTCCGCCAACCTCACAGCAGCGGGTAATGGAGGTGAATTCGCAGCCGGTGTAGAGAACATTCCTGCCGCAGCCTGTCAACGTCAGCGAAAAGGCATGGAGATTGTGGAAAACGAAGGGGTCGCCGACGGCATCCGTATCCAGCATAAGACGGGTTAGCCTCACCCGGTAGGTCAGCGCACCGGGGATCAGCTTGCCTGCCTTATTTTCACCGATGGCCCTGACCGCCGCAGCTTTACATTCTGTCTGCTCGCGAAAGCTCTGGAGCATACCGACGCGGGTACTGCCGATCCTGACCGTATACGCCTCAGGCAGGGCGATTGCTTCATAGGGCATGATTTCTCACCTCACACACTTAACGTCTGAAAATTCAGGGCCTCAAAGGTCAGCAGGGCGCTGCAGCGGTAGCAGTCCGAGTCAGCGTCGAAATGAACGTTATTCATACGGACCTTCCGGAGTGTCTGGCCCGTAACCCCCGCCAGCAGGACCCGGACGGCAGCCATTATCGTCCCATAACACTCATTTCCGCCGCTTTTGTAGGGAGAATAGGCATCCAGCACGATCGTGGTGGAGGTCAGGAAGCCGATGCAGGCCTCCTGACCGGAATTCGTACCCAAATAGTTCGCGATGGCGGCCGGTCTGGTTTCCGTTTCCTTCACGCCGACAGTGACCATGGGTGACTGGAGTCTCGGCAGGCATTCCAGCGGAAATTCCGTCATACAGTGGAGCCCCGCATTGGTAAGAAGCTGGTAAATATCGGATTTTATGTCAACCACGGATCTATGTCGCCTCCTTCCACACACAGCCCCCAGGTAAACAGCCGCTCATTGCGGTAGAGAATGGTATCTGCCCTGCGCACGGTAAAGGCCCGTCCATCCACCATCAGGCACTCCGGGTTCTTCGCAGCAAGCTCCGGTGGAGCGATAAAGAGGTATTGTCCTCTTGGAATAATACCGCCGGTATCCACCATTCGTTCCATATTCTGCCAGCTTTTGGACGTGACCAGTTGAAAAAAGACCTTGGTGCTGTAAGCAACTCCGTTGTAGGATACAATGGCATCGCTGCCGTAGTCCTTGATGAGCTTTAGGATCAGATCCTTCATTCCGCCACCCCGCGGAAAGCAAAGGGATCCGCGCACCAGGGCGCGATCAGGCGCATAGCCATCTGTACAGGTGCCGAGCGGTCATTGTCAAAGCTCACCTTCAGCGTTCCTGCGGTAAAATCGGCCAGAGTTCCCTCCTCAAACTGCCGCATCGCCGCCACAGCCAGCAAAACAGAAGCCAGGACGATGACATCGTTGCACTTTGCCGTGTCCACATCGGGCCGCAGCCGTGCGCGGATCTCCTGTTCCACCGCCACGCAGATCAGAGACAGCAGATTGAACCGGTCCTCATCCAGCGTTCCCACAAACAGGCAGGCCATATTGCGGATCTGATTGCTGTTACTGCTCATACTCAGATTTCCAGCATATTGGCGGCGTCGGTGCAGATTTTGCTGAAACCGCAGATAGAGGTGATAGCGGCGCGCTCCAACTGACGGTCGATGAGCTTGTCATATTCCACGCACACGTCACCGGCACGGACCATTTCCAGAGTATAGCGGCGGTCTAAAGCGATAATGCAGTCATCGCCGACAGCGTCTGTACGCAGCAGTTCGGCGCCCAGAGGCGTGGCAAACTTTCCGGTACCCTGGAAGTTCAGGCCGGTCAGCGGGTTCTGCAGTTCATTCATCTGCAGAAGCTGTACCATAGTAGCTGTGTTGACCAGCATGGTGTTCATCTCGTAGGGATGGAACTGAGCCCAGAACTCCACAAGCTGATCGTAACTGAGGTTTCCGGACGAGCCGGAAATGGGTGACACACCGACGGAGAAAGTCGGGCAGCCGTTTCCGTTGCCGTCGCCGTTGGCAATGACGTTGACTGCGTCAGCCAGCTGCATCTTGTGGATCTGGCTGCCGATCTGACGAAGCATGACGGAGAACATATCCAGCTTCTGGAACCGCAGGGCCTCATAGGAGGCGACCAACATTCTTCCGCGCTTGCGCAGGGAGATGAGGTTTTCCTTGCTTCGGATAGATGTGGCGGGAATGGAAGCGCCCTCGCCCACCTCCATCAGGTTTTTCTCCTCATCGGTGGGAACGGAATAGATACTGCGGTAGTCCATGGCGTCGATGTCGGTGACGGTAGCGACGATAGAGGGCAGGATATTGTCCTCCTCCATACCCTGACGGACAACGCGGGCGATAAATTCGGGGAACAGAACGGCAGATTCAAAGGTGGAGAAGAACTTTTCCACCGTATCGGACCCGATGCCTCTTGCGCGGATACCAAACCGCTTGAGCTGGCGCTGGAAGGCGTCGGTACCTTCCAGAGCGGTACCCTGATAACCCTCAGAGGGGTCCAGGCTTTCCAGGACCTGGGAGAAAGTCTTGCCGCTTTCGCGGTACATACCCTTTTCCAGACGGATATTATCAAATGACATAAACAGTACCTCCTTCGCTTACAGCAAAAATGTGACGGTTTTTTCGCTTTCGTTCACGGTGACCACAAGGTATTCCTTTGCCCCCGAGAGGACCTTGACCTTGTTTTCCTCCGCACCGGCAAGAGCGCAATAGCCCACGGTGGGCGCGGTGCCACTGTAGCCGGTGGTAATGAAGCCATGCACAGTGACCGTCGCGTATTTGCCGCGGATATTCTCCACGAAGCCGTTGATGGCGTCGCCGTCGGCGCAGGGCTCTACGGCGCAGTTGCTGCTGAACTTGCAGACCGCTCTGGCCACAGGCGTTCCGTTGGCCTTGACGGTAACGCATTGCTGACCGATGGAATCAAAAGAGATCAACATAAATTTTACCTCCGTAATTATTAAATAATGTAGGCGTCCTCCAGCTTGGCGGGCAAGCTCTGGGAGCGGGGAAGCTGAGCCTCCGGCGGAAACAGAACGGCGGCTTTCTGGGCCATGGCGGCCTTCAGCGTCCGAAGCTGGCGGCTGTCCAGGACGGAAAAGGCCTTCTGCAAGGTAGCCTCGTCGGCACCGAAATCCAGCAGCAGGCCCAGGGCCACCGTCTCAGCCACCATAGCCTCCCGGCACTCGCGGCCGAACTGAGCCTCCTCTTCCAGGGTCTTGAGGCAGTCACACAGCTCCGGCGAGCCGGATTTTGTGACAAGCTCCTGCAATGTCATGCACACACCTCCTTTGCGCTTC
>CAMGRA010000112.1 GCA_946061345.1 uncultured Clostridia bacterium
AGATCTGACGGACGACCTTGTTGATCTCGTAGCCGTAGCTGTCGCGGTGCATGAGCTGAGCCAAAATGATGGTCTCGGTATGCCCCCGCAGCAGGTCCGCAGTGATGGACATGAGCCCACCTCCAATCATTGAATCTTCGCTGTGCTTGAATAATATCACGATATACCTCGCCTGTCAAGGTATATCATAATAATATTTATAAAAAATTTCAAAACGGATGGGCCTATCAGCTTTTATGACCGCCGCGCAGCGCAGGCAGTCATTGCTTCCCCGCAGTAAAAACGCAAAAAGGATGCTGCCCGGCGGCAGCACCCTTCCTTTGTACGGTCTGTTTTGTTCAGGACAGCGGCGATTCAATGACATTGCGCTCCGCCTGGGAATCCTCCATCATCTGCTTTGCATAGCCGTTGGCATAGTCGAAGATCATATCCTCGTAGTTGATGCGGACATCAAAGGCCGTCTCCACCTTGCCCACCAGCTTCTCGACGATGTTCGGTTCCTCGGTCTCGTCGGTCGGCTCGCCGTCGGCATCCGTCGGCTCCGTGACCGCCGTTTCTTCGAGCAAATATGGCTCAAACATGTCGGTGACATAGTCCTTCACATACAGGTACGCCCCCAGCAGCACAGCCGCCAGCACCGCGACCTTGAGCCAAACCGTCCACCAATATTTATCCATATTGCTCACATCCCTTCTGCCTCTTTGACGAGGCGATGCTTGGAAAGTTCCGAATTATAGTAAACAAAAATAAATTTGTTTACTATAACCCAAATCGCCGATTTGCTCACCGCTGCGCGGCAACCGCAAATCATGGCGAATATAGTAAGCGCAATTTTAATTATCGTTTACTGTCCTTGTCCTGGGCAATGAGCAGCTTCAGGGCCTCTACGCCCACGCGAACGGCGGCGGAGGTGTCCTCGCTCATGTTCTGATCCAGTCCGGCGGCCTCACGCTCCTGGTTCCAAATGACATGGAAGCAGGAACCGCAGCGGCAGCCCAGCGCATCGGCGACGACAAAGAGCGCGGCGGATTCCATTTCGGAGGCCAAAACGCCCAGGCGCTTCCAGGCCTCCCATTTCTGGAGCAGCTCATAGGAAACGGGCATCTTTGCCGGGCTATGCTGGCCGTAGAACGCGTCCTTGCACTGTACGACGCCCACATGGGTGTTCTTGCCCATGGCAACGGCGGCCTGACGCAGAGCGATGGTCACATCCAGGTTGGCAACGGCAGGGTATTCAATGGGCGCGTATTCCATGGAGGTATGCTCAAAACGGATGGCACCGGTGGCAACGACGATATCGCCTGACTGCACATCCAGCTTGATGCCGCCGCAGGTGCCGACACGGATAAAGGTATCCGCGCCGATGTTGTGCAGCTCTTCCATGGCGATGGACGCGGAAGGACCGCCGATACCGGTGGAGCAGACGCTGACCTTTTCGCCCAGCAGAGTGCCGGTATAGATATTATACTCACGGTTTTGTGCTACATGCACGGGGTTGTCAAAGAGTTGGGCAATGGATTCGCAGCGGCCGGGATCGCCGGGCAGGATGCAGTAGCGGCCCACGTCGCCCTCGACGCAATGGATATGGAACTGTTTTTCAAGCTGTTGCATGATAAGACACTCCTTACACAATTTGGTACCTTATAGTATAACATACCTTTTGGAAAGCTGCAAGTTTTTTGCCGTACTTTTGTTTTTTGCACGAAAACTGTTCGGTATTTTTGTTCATTTCGCTCTGATTCAGGGTCAAAACAATGTGATCTGGCTGGTATCCGGCAGGTCGCCAAAGGCACCGGCGGCTTTCAGATTTTCGATATGGGTCTTGGATACCTTGGGACAGGCGGCGGCAAATTCCTCGATGGAGACAAAGTGCTTGCCCTTTCTGCCCTCGCAAATATCCAGCGCCGCCGTCAGTCCCAGGCCGGACACCGACACAAAGGGCGGCAGGAGCTTGCCGTCTACGATACGGAATTTGATGGCATCGGATTCGTAAAGATCCATGTTGGCAAAGTCAAAGCCCCGCAGGTAGAATTCGTAGCATACCTCCAGAGTGGTCAGCAGGTCGTCATCCTTGGCGGTACGGTCGGGGTTGGAGGAAATGGCCTTGATGTGGGCCTTGACCGTGTCAATGCCGTGAGTCATCATCACCGCGTCAAAGCCGTCCTTCTGGCTGCGGCGGTAGAAATAGGCGCTGTAAAAGGCCAGCGGCTCATGAACCTTGAACCAGGCGATGCGGAAGGCCATCATAACATAGGCCGCCGCGTGGGCCTTGGGGAACAGGTACTGGATCTTTTTACAGGAGCCGATGTACCATTCCGGCACCCCCGCGGCAATCATCTCCGCCTCCGCCCCCTCCGGCAGTCCCCTGCCCTTACGGACGGATTCCATGATCTTAAAGGCCCGTTTTTCCGGCATGCCGCACTTGATGAGATAGAGCATGATGTCGTCGCGGCAGCCGATGGCCTGTCCGACGGTGGCGGTGCCGCTGAGGATCAGATCCTTGGCGTTGCCCAGCCACACGTCCGTGCCGTGGGAGAAGCCGGAAAGCCGGATGAGGGTGTCAAACTGGGTCGGCTTCGTGTCCATCAGCATCCCGCGGGTAAAGCCGGTGCCGAATTCCGGGATGCCGACGGAGCCGACCTTGGTCAAAATCGGGTCGTCCTCATAGCCCAGGATCTTGCTGGAGGTGAAAATGGACATGGTGTCCTTGTCGTCCAGCGGGATCTTCTGGGCGTTGACACCCGTCAGGTCCTCCATCATGCGGATCATGGTCGGGTCATCATGACCCAGCATATCCAGCTTCAGGAGGTTTTCCTCCATGGAGTGGTATTCAAAATGGGTGGTGATGATGTCCGTGTGCACGTCATCCGCCGGATGCTGCACCGGGCAGAAGTCCCAGATCTCGTTCTCCTGGGGGATGACCACCAGGCCGCCGGGATGCTGGCCCGTGGTGCGGCGCACATCCACGCAGCCCGCCGCCAGACGGTTTTCCTCGGCGCGGGAAACGGTCATGTTCCGCTCGGCCAGATATTTTTTCACATAGCCGAAGGCGGTCTTTTCCGCCACGGTGCCGATGGTCCCTGCGCGGAACACGTGGCTGGCGCCGAACATCTCAATACAGAATTGATGGGCGCGGGACTGGTATTCGCCGGAGAAATTCAGGTCGATATCCGGCACCTTGTCGCCGCCGAAGCCCAGGAACGTTTCAAAAGGAATGTTGAAGCCGTCCTTGTCCAGGGGCGTACCGCACCGGGGGCATACCTCGTCGGGCAGGTCCGCTCCGCAGTTGATGTCCTCCGGAACCTCAAAGGAGCAGTATTTACACTTGGGGCAGCGGTAGTGCGCCGGCAGGGAGTTGACCTCGGTGATGCCGGACATAAAGGCTACCAGAGACGAGCCGACAGAGCCACGGGAGCCGACCAGATAGCCGTTTTCCAGGGAGTTCTGCACCAGCTTCTGGGCGGACATATAGATCACATCGTAATGACAGGTGATGATGTCGTGCAGCTCCGTTTCCACGCGGGTGGTGACGATCTCCGGCGGATTTTCCCCATAGAGGCGGTGCATCTTACCGTAGACCAGACGCTTCAGATCCTCCACGGAGTTTTCGATCTTGGGGGCAAAGAGATTGTGGGGCACGGGGCGGACGGTATCGCATAGATCCGCAATATGGTTCGGGTTCGTCACCACCACCTCAAAGGCCTTTTCCGCGCCCAGATAGG
>CAMGRA010000113.1 GCA_946061345.1 uncultured Clostridia bacterium
CCGTGATGAAGATCGCACGGGAACGGCTGAACTACGTCCTGGACGGAGAGATCATCTACATTAACGGTTGCGAATAACGGAGGAATATAGAGCACTTATGGAGTTAACCATCGGCACGATTATAGAGGGCAAGGTCAAGACCATTACCAACTACGGCGCATTTATCCAGCTGCCCGAAGGCCGCACCGGCATGGTGCATATCTCTGAGATTTCCCACGCCTATGTCAGTGATATTCACCAGCATTTGATGCCGGGCCAGGTCGTCAAGGTCAAGCTCATCGGCATCGATGAAGCGGGCCGGATCAGCCTGTCCATCAAGCGTGCCCAGGAGCAGGAGCGTCCGCAGCGTCCTGCCGTCTCCAAACCGTCTGTGCCAAAGGCTCCCCTCACCTTTGAGGAAAAACTCAAGCAGTTCATGTCCGACTCCGACAGCAGGATTTCCGGCTGCCGCCAATATGAGCACCGGACAAAATCCAGAAAGCGTTAGCGTGAAAAGATTCAGCCCCTCTACGGAGGGGCGTTTTTCTGCAGAAGGAGAAACCCATGAAGCACGTTTTGATCACCGGCGGCAGCAGGGGCATCGGTGCCGCCGCTGTCCGGGCCTTTTCCGGGGCCGGATACCGGGTCACCTTTTTTTATGCGAAAAACCACAATGCAGCGCGGGAAGTGGCTGCCGCAACCGGCGCAGAGGCCCTGTGCTGCGACGTGGCAGACCCCGGCGCTGTCCGCGAGTCGGTGTCCCATATGGCTCCCGTGGACGTTCTGGTCAACAACGCCGGCATCGCCCACTACGGCCTCATTTCGCAGATCACGGAGGAGGAATGGACGCGGCTGTTTGCCGTCAACGTCGGCGGCGTGTATCACTGCGTCAACGCGGTGCTCCCTGCCATGCTGCAAAAGCAGAGGGGCTGCATTTTGAACGTGGCCTCTATGTGGGGCCAGGTGGGGGCTTCCTGTGAGGCAGCTTATTCCGCCACCAAGGGTGCCGTCATTGCTCTGACCAAGGCTCTGGCCCAGGAACTGGGGCCCTCCGGCATCCGGGTCAACTGTGTCTCCCCCGGTGTGATCCTGACGGATATGTGCGCCGCCGTTGGGCAGGATACCCTGGACGATTTGGCCCGGCAAACGCCTCTCGGACGCAACGGGACCACAGCGGATGTGGCCTCGGCCCTGTTGTATCTGGCAGAGGCGGAGTTTATCACCGGTCAGATCCTGCCGGTCAACGGCGGTTTTGTGGTATAAGGTCGCAATGCTGCCTTCCCGTCTGTGGACGAACAGCCCGCCGCGCGGATTTGGTGGCCGCGGGGTCTTTTCCCACAAGATATAGGGTCATGTCAAAAAAGTCATCGGAAATTCTGTGTTTTTCGGCAGGGAGCATCCCTTGCCCCTGCCGGTGCTTTCTGTTATAATACTATTGAATGAACAAGTCGTATGCTCTCGGGCGCTATTTTGTGCTTGCCTTGACTTTGTTCTCGAAATCTCTACCGACAGAAACCAGAGGTAATGTACATGCAAGGCGTCGCATTGACAAGTGAAGAACTGCGGAAGCTGCTCTCCTGCGGCTGCCCCGATGCCCTGGCGCTGTATCTTTACCGCAAGGCCGGACTTCCTCTGGAGACTGCGCTGGACGCGCTGCATTTCGCCGTGCCGCAAATGGTAGCAGCTACCGAATGTCTGCGGCAGTTGGGGCTTTGGGAAACGTCCGTCAAGCGTCAGCCGCCTGCCGAGACGCCCTCCTACAGTGATGAGCAGCTTCACAGCGCTCAGCGTGACCCCAATTTTTCCAAGTTGGTGGGAGAAGCCCAGCGCCGGTTGGGCCGGGGGCTTTCCACAGAGGAAATGCGGACCCTTTTATCCTTTACCGATTATCTGCGTCTTCCGGCGGATGTAGTCGGGCTGCTGCTGTCCTACTGCGTCGAGCGCAACCGCCGCAGAGGTGTCCGTCCGCCCTCCATGCGCTCCATCGAGAAGGAGGCCTATCACTGGGCTGACGAAAATATCGACACTCTGGAAACTGCCAGCTTCTATGTGCAGAGCCAGCTGCAGCTACATACCAGGATCCAGCAGCTCCGGCTGCAGATGCAGATCGACCAGCGCCGCCTGACGGCTGCCGAGGAACAATATCTGACCGCGTGGATCGGCATGGGCTTCCCGGACGAGTCCATCCGCTTGGCCTATGAGCGCACCTGCGAAAACACCGGCGCGCTGAAATGGGCCTATATGAACTCCATTTTGAAAAGCTGGCATGAAAACGGCCTGCACACCCCCCAAGAGATCGCGCGGGGAGATACTGGTCCGGCCGCACCACACAACAATACGGTAAAAAAATCCTATCAGCGCCACGGCGACAGCCTGACCCCGCTGGCAAAAAAGGCGGTGCAGCAGGCTTTGGCGGAAGGTCAGGAGGAATGAGCAATGGCATACAGCGAACAGATACTTCGCCGCGCCCGGGAACGCCTGGAGCAGGCAGAAGCCGAACGGGAGCGGGAAAATGAAGCCCGTCGCCGGGATGCCTATGCCCGCTATCCCCGACTGGCGGAGATCGACCGGGAGCTTCGGCTGACCATGACACAGCTCATGGCCACAGCCCTGCGGCAGGGTGAGGACCCCGCCCAGGCCGTTGCGCAGATTCGTGAACGAAACCTGGCCCTACAGCAGGAACGGGATTGGATCCTGGACGCCGCAGAATTGGAAGAGGGCTGTCTGGACGACGTGCCTGTGTGTGAAAAGTGCGGCGGCAGCGGCTACGTCGGCTCACAGATGTGCTCCTGCCTGGCGGAGCTTTGCCGTCAGGAGCAGAAAAAGGAGCTGACCTCACTGCTGGGCAGCGGCAAGGAAACCTTTGACACCTTCCGTCTGGATGTCTATCCCGACGCCTATGATGCCGCCCTGGGCGCCTCGCCGCGCCAACTGATGAGATCCAACCTGCGCATTTGCCGCCGCTATGCCGAGAGTTTCGGCGCGGGCAGCGGAAATCTTCTCTTTTCCGGCGCGACGGGTCTGGGCAAGACCTTTTTGTCCGCCTGCATTGCGCGGCAGGTCGCGGATCAGGGCTTCAGCGTGGTATATGAGACGGCAAGCAAGCTGTTTGCCGACTTTGAAGCGGAGAAATTTGGGGCTTCACAGGAGGAAAACCGGGGACGCACACGAAAATACCTGGAATGTGATCTGCTCATCATCGACGATTTGGGAACGGAAATGACGACCCAATTCACCATTTCCGCCCTTTATACCGTCATCAATACGCGAATGATGGAGAACCGCGCCACGGTGATCTCCACAAATCTGGCGGACACGGAGATCGAGGGACGCTACAGCCCGCAGATCGCCTCACGCATCCTCGGTACTTTCCGGCTCGTACAGTTTTCCGGGGATGACATCCGCCGCCGATGAGGACAGGATTGGAGGAGCCTATGAAAGTCATTATGATCAACGGCAGTCCTCATGCCAAGGGCTGCACCTATACTGCCCTGCAGGAGGTCACAAAGGTCCTGCACAGTCACTGCATCGAAACGGAGCTGGTGCAGATCGGCGCGAAGCCTCTGAGTGGCTGTATCGCATGTGGCAAATGCAAGGAGACGGGCAAGTGCATTTTTGACGACTGCGTCAACGAGGTCGCCGCCCGTCTGGAAGAATTCGACGCCTTTATCGTCGGCGCGCCGGTCTACTATTCCGGCCCCAGCGGACAGTGTACCGCTTTTTTGGACCG
>CAMGRA010000114.1 GCA_946061345.1 uncultured Clostridia bacterium
TGCCCAGCTTGTTGCTCTCCCGCGCGGCGTAGATCTCCGCAAGGACCGCCACGTCTACCCGCCGGAGCTGCTCTACAAAATCATCAAACAGGGCCCGGGTGCGGGTGTAGGTGTGGGGCTGGAAGGCCAGGATAATGCGGCGGTAGTTCAAAGTCTTCACCGCGTCGATGAGGGCCTTCAATTCGCCGGGATGGTGGGCGTAGTCGTCATAGACCTCCGCGCCGTGAAAGCTGCCCTTATATTCCATCCGACGGCCTGCACCGGTAAAGGAGGCAAGTCCGCGGGCAACGGCCTCACCCTCTAAGCCCATGACGTAAGCGGCTGAGGCCGATGCCAGGGCGTTATAGACGTTGTGTCTGCCGCAGACACCCAGCTGCACATGGCAGTAGAGCCTGCCGAAGCAGACAATATCAAAGGAACGGAAGTCCTCAGACAGATTCTCCGGGTGCACGTCGTTCTTTTTATCTATGCCGAAGGAGAGATAGTGCAGGTCCGCCAGGGTGTCGACGGTGTTCTGATCGTCGCCGTTGGCGATGACGTGGCCCGTGCGGGGAACCAGACTGGCAAACTTGCGGAAAGAGCGCTCTACGGCGGCCAGATCCTTGAAGTAGTCCAGATGGTCGGCCTCGATGTTGTTGATAATGGCGACGGTGGGGTAGAAATTCAAAAAGGAGTCGCAGTATTCACAGCTCTCCATGATGATAGTGTCGCCGCTTCCCACCCGGTGGCCGGCTTTGAGCAGCGGCAGATAACCGCCCAGCATCACCGTCGGGTCCTGCCCAGCCTCCATAAAAATGTGGGTGATCATGGAGGTGGTGGTGGTTTTGCCGTGAGTGCCGGAAACGCAGATAGCGTTTTTGTATTCGCGCATGATCAGGCCCCAGGCCTGGGCACGTTCAAAGACCGGGATGCCCATGGCGCGGGCAGCGGCGATCTCAGGATTGTCGTTGTGGGCTGCTGCGGTGCGGATAATGCAGTCGGCACCCTCGATATTCTTGGCGCTGTGGCCGATATGGACCTCGATGCCTTTGGCGATGAGTTCATCGGTGGAAACAGAGGAGTTCATGTCCGAACCGGTGACGACCATGCCCATGCCCCGCAGCACAAGACCCAGGGGCCGCATGGAAACGCCGCCGATACCGATGAGATGAATATGTTTGCCGGGGACCAGATAGGCGTCCAGTCCTTTGCGGATTGCCATAAATAAGACCTCCAAAAGAAAGCTGGTTTTATTTTTGATTAGTATACATCATTTTCGCTTGTTTTACAAGGGAAATCCGCTTTGCGCCGGGAGACAGCCGGGATCGAGGAATTCCTCCGGCAGCGTAAAGGTCATGCGATGCCCGTCGGGGTGGGGGAAGGACAGACGCCAGGAATAAAGCTGCAGATCGCCGCCGGTCTTTGCGCCGTACTTTCGGTCGCCGACCAGGGGATAGCCCCGGGAGGCAAATTGAACGCGGATCTGATGGGTGCGGCCCGTAAACAGACGCACTTGGAGCAGAGATCGCGCGCCACCGCGCAGAACCCGGTAGGAAAGCCGCGCCTCCCGGACACCGTTTCTTCGGCGGCGGACCACATAGGTCTTGTTTTTGACCCTGTCATGGTAGAGAAGGTCCGTGAGCGTCCCTTCCGCTTCCGGCTGCCCCTCACAGAGGGCGAGATACTCCTTTTCAAAGCCGGTCTCCATGGCCTTGGAGAGAAAGGCGGCGCTGGCCTTCGTTTTTGCAAAGACCATCAGCCCCGTCGCTTCCCGGTCCAGACGGTGGACGGGAAAAACGGTGCGCGGCGACAGAGGCTCCGGCATGGAGCGCTTGCAGGAGGCGTCGGCTGCGGAGAGGACATCTCTCGGCTTGACGCAGACCAGCAGGTCCGCGTCCTCATACAGTATCGTCATTCTTTTTTCACCCCACTGCTACCATGATAACGGCAAGCGGGAAAAATTGCAAGAGTACCTTGCACAATCGCCGGGAAAGTGCTATAGTTAGTATAAAATAACCAAAGAAACAGACGATAATCCGTAAAGAGGTGGGCGAGGACACGCCGCGGCGGCCATGAGCTTCAGCTTGTGCGTGGTCAGCAACGCACTGCGGCTGCGTTCCTTCCGTCCAAAGCTGAAATCCGCACCGAAAGGAGGAACCGGCATGGTCATTCATATCGAGGGCATGATGTGCCAGCACTGCAAAGCGGCCGTGGAGAAGGCCCTGCGCGCCGTGAGCGGCGTGGAGAGCGTGGAAGTCAGCCTGGAAGACAAGTGCGCCACTGTCACCGGCAGCGCAGCTCCGGCGGCGCTGAAACAAGCCGTCGTCGACGCGGGCTATGAAGTGAAGGAATAAAATCTACCTCCATTTGGAATAAATTATCACCTCTGCACGGGGCATTTACCGCGCAGAGGTGTATTTTTTCAATTTTTGTGGAAATTGACCATGACATTTTCCCCAAAATGTGGTATAATATACAATAGAAAACGGGAAAGGAGTGCGGCGGCGTGTACAGAATCGGGGAAACGGTGCTCTACGGCACGGAGGGCGTGTGTACCATTGTTGAGGTACGTGAAATGAAGATCAGCCGTGAAACGGCCAAGTATTATGTTCTGCGGCCTGTCTATCGTGAGGGCTCGACGGTCTTTGTGCCGGTGAACAACCAGACGCTGCTGGCAAAAATGCGTCCGCTGCTCTCCGTGGACGAGATCAACGCCATGCTGACGGACATCAGCCGCGAGGAGGAGTGCTGGATCGAGGACGCTTCCGAGCGGAAGACGGAGTTTCAGAGGATCCTGTTAGGCGGCGATCGGCAGGAGCTGCTGCGGATGATCCGCACCCTCTATCTCCACCGCCAGAGGCTCCAGGAGAAGGGAAAGCGCCTGCGCACCAACGACGATCAGATGCTCCGCGATGCGGAAAAGCTGCTCAACGACGAATTTGCCCTGGTGCTGGGGATCAAGCAGCGGGAGGTGCCGGAGTATATCCGCAGCCGCGTGGAGGCCAAAACGGCATAGGACAGTATAATTGAAAAACTGAGCGCTGCAAAACGGTTTTGCAGCGCTCAGCTTTTCAATTTTGAATAACCATAACTTGTACATAGGCGCCTACAAGCATCTGTGCAAGGAACTAAAATCAGTATTTATTCTTAAATAGAATATTAGACCAGAACCTTAAAAACGCACAAAGAAGAAAGCGTATCATAATTTGCTCCTATAGGATGCAGTCAGAACCAGCTCACCGCGGTTGTTGTGAGCAATTTCCGCCCAATCAAGAATTGCCGCAAGCACAAATACGGGGTCATAGACAGATTCGCCGATTTCCTTGTGGCTGTATTTTGCAACAGTACCAACAACGGTAGATTCGTCACATTCGGGGTCCCCCATTTTGTAGTTCCTGCCATTCCCTTTTCTGGCTTTGCCATTTTGGGAAAGCAGTAAATCGACGATTACGTCAAACACTTCATATGAATAGTCCGGCTTGATCGGCAGTTTATCACACGAAAAAGTTTCACCGTCCGCATTCGCCCATACTTCACAGGGCAGTCCTTGCAGCGTATAGACAGTTACTCGTCCGCCGGACTGAACGAGCTTTGCTTTAATGATCTCTGATGCTTTGGTGCTTTTGTGATTGATTACAAATTTACGCATATCGATTTCCTCCTGAATTTCCTTTGGTGATTCTTCTTTTGCAAAGCCAAGGGCAAACAGTACTTCATCCAGCTTTTTCTT
>CAMGRA010000115.1 GCA_946061345.1 uncultured Clostridia bacterium
GGTTGCTGCCCGGCCAGGAGGAAAGCCCCAGTGAACGGGAGAACCGGGTGAAATTTACATTGGCTGACGAGGTAAAGATGGTTACGCCGTTGTAGCCGTTAATGGCGCCGTCGTTGAGGGTCTGGGTGACAGTGGTCTCCGTGCGCCAGAAAAGCTCGTCCCCGGAAAGCTCCCGGGTCTTTTCAAGGAGGCTCTGCACCGCTTCATTGTCCTTGGGATAGGTCGACCGGGTGGTGAGGCTGACCGTGTTCACGCCCTGACGGAAGCAGAGCACCAATTCGCAGAAAATGATGGAGAACAGGAGGACCCGCGATGCCCAGCGGCTCCTTCTGTGCAGCAGGAAGAACGCCAACATCCCCAGCAGCACGATACCGCCCAGGATCAGAGACAGCAGCTTAGTGTCCCCCTGCAAATAGGCGTTGCACAGCAGCAGGCCGGCCACCGGCAGGATCGCGAACAGGTAGCGGGGCTTGAAGTCATCCATCAGCATATAGGCACGGAAGGCCATACAGATCAGCACAAAGCTGAACAGGAAGCTGAAACGGTAGGGCAGCATATTGGTAAAATGGAAGCCGTGCCAGATATAGTCGAGGCCCCGGAAAATAAAGCTGAGCAGCAGGAATACCAGCAGCAGCAAATTGAGGAGCTTCTCCCTGAGTTTGATCTTCCGGCAGCAGAAATAGTAGATCGCCAGAATTGCCGTGCAGAAGCCGCAGTAGATGTTTGGCAGGCCCGACATTTTAGTGATCTCCGGTCTCGGCATGGTGTTGGCCAGGATCTTACGGGACGCGGAAATCACACCGGGAATCGTCTCCTTCAGCAGCACGGAAAGCACGCTCTGTCCCTCGGCAACGCTGCCGGAGGCACCCTCGGCAATATTCAAGCTCAGAAGATTGAACTCCTTTGCAGTCATGGAATAGGTTGTTTCCATGCCTTTCATTGTGGGGATCAACAGAACCGCGGCAAGCCCCACACCGATCACCGTGCAGATACCGATGCGCAGGAACCGGCGCAGGAAATTCCTCCAGCCCTGCCAGCAGGTCAGGCAGAAGAGGATAAAGCTCAGCAGAATAAAGATGCAGCAGAAGTAGGCAACGTAATAATTGCACCACAGGGACAGGGCCAGCGCACAGACGTAGAGGCGGAATTTTCCCTCCCGCAGCAGGCAGACCGTCCCCGCCACCAGCAGGGGCAGCAGGGCAAAGGTGTCCAGCCACATGTTGTTCCAGTAGTAGCCGCCCATCCAGGAGCAGAAGGCGTACATCAGCGCAAAAAACGCCAACGAAATGTCGTTTTTCCGGTAGACGATACGCAGGAACAGGCCGAAAAACAGACCGGCCAGAGAGATCTTCAAAATCGTCAGCAGAGCAAAATACTCCCGCAGCCAGGCAGTCGGTACCAGCACCGACAGCAGATTCAGCGGGCTGGCCAGGTAATAGGCAAACAGGGATGCATAGCCCGTACCCATACCCACGCTCCAGGTATATTGCAGGGAACCGCCGGAGGTCAGCTTTTCATGGAAATCCTCAAAGAATGGATAATACTGATGCCAGCCGTCGTGAGCCAGAATCATTTTATCTCCGAAGGGATAAAGGCCGTAGCAGAAAAACATAACGCATGATACAACAAAGGGGATGGCGAAGCACAGCAGCAGCGGCAGCTTGGAGTCGCGTTTTTTCAGAAGCGGTGAACTCATTGGGCTTCCTCCTTCAAAAGATACTCTCGCAGGCGGGCTGACAGGTCAGGCAACGTCTGCTCAAAATTCACGCCGTACCAGACGGCCTCCGGGTCGGCGGTCGTGGCGCGGATGGTTCTGACCACGTGGTCCGCGGCCAGGGAGATGGCGTCGGACGCGGAAAGGCCCAGGGTCAGCGCACCGGCACAGGTGGAGGCGAACAGGTCGCCGGTGCCGTAATAAACCGCCGGGATATAGTCGGTGCAGTGCAGGGCAAGCACTCCGTCAGCACCCATGGCCGCCACGCCCATATGGCTGGTATCCGCACGGATACCCGTGACGATGGCAGTCTTCGCCCCCAGAGACAGCAGCCCCTCCAGAAGCGCCCGGACAAAAGCCTCGTCATGGCTCGTCCGGTAGTCCAGACCTGTCAGCAGACAAGCCTCTGTGACGTTTGGTGTTATAACGTCTGCCAGACGGCAAAGCTCCCGCATTTTTTCGGGAAAGCCGTCGGAAAAGCCCGGATAGAGTCTGCCGTTGTCCGCCATGACCGGGTCGACAAAGAACAGATTCCCCGGTCTGCCGAAGTCATCAAGGATCTCCTCCACCAGGTCGATCTGCGCCTGGGATGCCAGATAGCCGGTGCAAATGGCATCAAAGCGAAGTCCCAGCGCCTTCCAATGGGCGAGGATCGGACGAATAAAGTCGGTTAGATCCCGGCTGACGAAGCCATCAAAGGCCGTGTGGGCGGAAAGAAGTGCCGTCGGCAGGACGACGCACTCGATACCCATGGCCGACAGCACCGGCAGCGCAACGCCCTGGGAGCATTTGCCGATACAGGAAAGGTCCTGAATGCTGATGATACGTTTCATTTTGTTTCCTCAAAAGTCCTGCGGTTTGTCGCCGAAAAACGCAGGGCGCTTTATTCCAATTCTTGTTAGCTTATTATATCTTATTTGGGATGGAAAAGAAAGAGTAAAATAGAAAAAAGTTGTATATTTGCCATAGCGGCAGTATAATGGACCCGGTGATTGACAATATGTTCGGTGATTTACACATCCATATGATCCTGGACGGCGTGTACTACCGCGCCGCCATCGACACCCACAGGCAGCAGCCCGCTGACGGTCTGATCAGGTCGCGTCTGGGCGACTATCAGGCCCGGGGCATCCGCTTTCTGCGCGACGGCGGGGACGCCTGGGGCGTCAGTCTGCGGGCCAAGGCTCTGGCGGCGCAGTACGGCATCGACTACCGCTCCCCTGCCTTTCCCATTCACCTTCAGGGTCATTACGGCGGCTTTATCGGGCGCGGCTTTTCCACCTGGCAGGAGCTTTCCGGGCTGCTCCGGCAGGTCCGGCAGCTGGGCGGTGACTTTGTCAAACTGATGATCTCCGGCCTGATCGACTTTTCCCGGCCCGACACGCTGACGGAGGCCTCCCCGCCTACCGACAGCGTCCGCCGCATGGTGGCCATGGCCCACGACGCGGGCTTTGCCGTCATGGTCCACGCCAACGGCGACGACAGCGTCAACGCCGCTCTGGACGAAAAGGCCGAATCAGTGGAGCACGGTGCCTTTCTTCACAAGGAAACGCTGCTGCGGCTGGCTCAAAGCGGTGCCGTTTGGGTGCCGACTCTTTCCACCGTCGGCGGTCTCATTGGAAGCGGCCGCTACCCGGATGAGGTGCTCCGGCCCCTTTTGGCGCAGCAGCAGGAAAAGGCCGCCTTTGTCGCCTCCCACGGAGGACTGGTGGGTCTGGGCAGCGACGCCGGCGCTTACCGCGTCTGCCACGGTCAGGCCGCCCTGGACGAATACGCCTATCTGCAAGCCGCCCTCGGCGCCCAAACGGACGCCATTCTCACCCGTGCCGAGGAAACGATCCGCACAGTGTTCCAAGCGTGACATTCGGGAAAAACGAACACGGGACTGCTGTTCTCCATGGAACGGCAGTCCCGTATTTTTTATTCCTTCGGCAGGCCGCGCATAGTCAGACTGATGCGCTTGCGCTTTTCGTCCACCTCCA
>CAMGRA010000116.1 GCA_946061345.1 uncultured Clostridia bacterium
GGCTTGCTTCTGCTGCTTGGCGGTCTGTTCTGTGTGCTGCGGTCAAAATGGTTCGTAGACACCTTTCCCCTGCTGACGATCCTTTACGGCATCGGTCTTCTGATCAGCGGCGTGGGCAAGATCCAGTGGATGGCGGATATGATCCGCTTCGGCAGGAAGCGCTGGTATCTGCCCGCCATCAGTGCCGTGCTTTCCCTGATCTTCGCGACGATTATCCTCTGCTCGCCGACCGCCCTGTGGAGCTTCCTCGGCATCGTCCTGATCGTAGAGGCGGTCTTCGACATCGTCGCCATCGCCCTCGGCGGCAAGCATAAAGGCAGCGACGATGACATCATCGACGTATAATTGCGTAAAAACACCCTCCTCGGTGAAGCGAGGAGGGTGTTTTTATCACTTGATGTTCTTTATCTCATCGCCCAGGACGTCCGCGATCTCTTTCAAGTGTCCCGTGCGCTGGTCCTTCAGCTTATAGTGCTGCAAAATGCCGTAGCCGGGATACTGGTTGCCCTCAACGATCACCGGTCCGTTGACGGAAAACGCCACGTCCCAGCCGATGTAGCGCTCCTGCGGGAGGCGTTTCGCCGCCGCACAGCACAGGTCAAAGGCTTTCCGAACGCCGGGGATCACCACGTCCTTGAACGCCGTACCCGTCATCGGATGAGTCTCATAGACGTTTCCGTAGTCGTCGATCACGTTGCTGTCGATCCTGCCGTCCTCACCCACACTGAAATACAGGTCGTTGGTGCTGCCGATGACGTTGGCCGCGTCCTGATTGATGCGGAAGGCGTTGCGCAGCACCACCACCTCACCATCTGCCTTGCGCAGGGTGACGATGCGGAAGGAGTTGACGACGCAGGGATTGAGCCGGTTGACCGCTTCACACTGGACGATAGCCTCCTCCAGAAGCAGATAGCCGTCGGAGATCAGCCCGTCATAGAGGGCTTTTTTATCCACAGACGCTTCCAGGTCGATCTTCTTGACGCCGTGACCGCCTTCCCCGATGGGCATTTTGGCAAAAACCACCTGTTTTCCCTCCAAAAAGGCGAGAAATTCCGCGAAATCCGCCTCCCGCAGATTGAGATAGCTCCGGCCGAGGAAGTCCTTAAAATAACGGTTAAAGACCAGCTTGTCATCCAGAATGACCTTATAGTAATCGTCGTTGAGATAGTGGATGATCGTATAGAATTTCTTCGCCGTAACGAAGGTATCCCGTTCGGCGCTGCTCAGGTCGATATAGTTGCCGCGAAAATAGTCCGTATAGCCTGCGCCGCGCTTGAGCATGGCGCCGATCATGGACAGGTAGATATAGGGCTTTGACTTCCCGCTGTTTTGGTGGATCAGCTCCACGTGCTTCTTCATGCGGTCGCGGTTGATGGTCTTGAATTTTCTCAGCATCCAGCCTCTGACGGACATATTCGTTTCCTGCTTTCTTTCGTATTATAGCGCGACGGCAATGGCCTCGCGGACATTGCGCACGCGCAGCAGCTCCAAGCCCTCCGGCGCGTGCAGTTCTCTTACGTTTCTCGGCACCAGGCACTGGGTAAAGCCCAGGCGGCGGATCTCGGAAAGCCGCTGGGAAAGCTGCCCGACGGCGCGGATCTCACCGGTCAGGCCTACCTCTCCGACGGCTGCGAGGCTGTCGGAAACGGGCTTGTCCTGTGCGGCAGATGCCGCCGCGATGACCACTGCCAGGTCTGCCGCAGGCTCATCCAGCCGCAGACCGCCGACAACGTTCCAGTAGACGTCCGCGTTGGAAAGCCGCAGACCGCCGCGTTTTTCCAGCACCGCTAAAAGCATGGCGGCGCGGTTGTAATCCAGTCCGTTGCCTGTTCTCCGGGGCACGGAGAGGGTTGTCGGTGACACCAGCGCCTGGACCTCCGCCAAAACAGGCCGGGTGCCCTCCATCACGCAGGCGACACAGGTCCCCGGCGTATTGAGGGGCCGTCCCGCCAGCAGCATTTCCGAGGGATTGGGCACCTGGCACAGGCCGTCGTCACGCATTTCAAAGACGCCGATCTCATTGGTGGAACCGAAACGGTTTTTCGCCGCCCGCAAAAGCCGGTAGGAGGTGTGGCTCTCACCCTCAAAATAGAGGACGCAGTCCACCATATGCTCCAAAACCTTCGGCCCGGCAATGGCGCCCTCCTTGTTGATGTGGCCCACCAAAAAGACGGTGACGCCACTGCTCTTGCAATACTGCATCAGCCGCATGGTGCAATCGCGCACCTGGGTCACGCTGCCGGGAGAGGCGGGCTTGTCCTCGGAGAAAAGAGTCTGCACCGAGTCCGTGATCAGAAGGTCGGGCTTGAGGCGTTCCGCCGCAGCGAGGATTTCATCCAGATTCGTCTCGCACAGGAGGAACAGGCCGTCGCCCTGAACGCCCAACCGTTGGGCGCGGAGCTTGAGCTGCTGTTCGCTCTCCTCTCCCGAGACGTAGAGCACCGTCTGCTCCCGCAGAATATGCTCGCAGATCTGCAGCAGCAGCGTGGATTTGCCGATCCCCGGCGCGCCGGAGACCAGCACCAGAGAACCCTTGACCGCGCCGCCGCCCAAAACACGGTCCAGCTCGGACATACCGGTGGTAAAGCGCAGGGTCTCGTCCGTGGTCACCTCAGAGAGGCGCTTTGCCACGGCACTGCGCCGCACCGAAGAAACGCCGGCTGTCTTGGCCGCAGGCGTCGGCGTGTATTCCTCCAGGGTGTTCCACTGCCCGCAGGCAGGACAGCGCCCTGCCCACTTGGGCGTCTCGTTGCCGCAGTTGGAGCAGAGAAAGACGGTTTTAGACTTCATCGGTTTCCTCCAGATATTGCAGCACGCTGCAGCCGATGGCAGCGGCCAGCTTCTTTTGATAGGTCGCGTCGCGCAGGAGCCGCTCCTCTTCGTAATTGGAGAGGAAGCCGCACTCCACAAGGACGGCGGGACAGGAGACGTGCTCCATCAGATAGATGTCCTTAGCACTCTTGCATTGGCGGTGGTTGTTGGGGTCCACCTGGTCGATCAGCGCCTGCTGCAGTGCTTCGGCAAAGTCCTCGCTTCCGTCGGCGTAAAAGACCTGAGCGCCCCGATATTTTGCCTCGGAATAATGGTTTTGATGGATGCTGACCAAAACGGCGTTGGCGGTCTGTTCCACCGTCTGCACGCGGTTTCTGATGTCCGACACCTTTTTCTGAGCGATGGTATCCCCCCCGGTGTAGACGGAAACGTCGGCGGTGCGTATCATTTTGGTCTGGGCACCGAGAAAGTGCAGCAGATCGTTGAGCCGCAGGGAAATTTCCAGATTGATGCCGCTCTCCTGCACGCCGGAAACGGACAGCGCGCCGCCATCCTCACCGCCGTGACCGGCGTCAATGACGATGACCGGCGCGGCAGACTGCTCCGTCTGCATCACGGCCACCGCCGTTCCCAGACGATCCAGGCCCAGCGCCCCGAAAATGGCAAACAGGCAGACCAGCAGATAAATCATACCGTATTTTTTCAACCAGGACATGGTAACACCCCCGTCCAAGCATATGCCATTCCGGGGATATTTACTATTTTTATTGTATCATTTTTTCGCGGCCTGTCAACACGAAAAGAATTTTCGCCAGCGTGTCGAAAAACTTTTCGGCACGCTGGGAGACCGTTGAGAAAGCCTGAAAGACAAGCAACTCTCGCCTGTCGGCGTACATAGGTACGGTAAGGCG
>CAMGRA010000117.1 GCA_946061345.1 uncultured Clostridia bacterium
CCTACCGCCGCTGGCTGTGCCAGTCCAACCCGCTGCTGACCGACTACCTGACGGATATCATCGGCGATGGTTTCAAGCGCGACGCCCGGAATCTGGAAGCCCTGCTCAAATACCAGGACGATGAGACGGTGCTGCAGAATCTGCGGAACATCAAGCGCAAGAATAAGGAACGTCTGGCGGCGCTCATTGCCGAGCGCAACGGCGTCAGAGTGGATCCGGATTCCATTTTCGACATTCAGATCAAGCGTCTGCATGAGTACAAGCGCCAGCTTCTGAATATCCTCCACGTCCTGCATTTGTATAACGAGATCAAGGCCAACCCCTCGGCGCCCTTTGTGCCGCGCACCTTTATCTTTGCGGCGAAGGCCTCCGCGGGCTATATCCGCGCAAAGCAGATCATCAGCCTGATCGTGGCCGTGTCCAACTTCATCAATGCAGACCCGGAGGTCCGCGACAAGCTCAAGGTGGTCTTTATTGAGGACTACAAGGTTTCTCTGGCGGAGATCATCATTCCGGCGGCGGACATCTCCGAGCAGATCTCCGTGGCGGGCAAGGAAGCCTCCGGTACCGGCAACATGAAGCTGATGATCAACGGTGCGGTCACCATCGGCACCCTGGACGGTGCCAACGTGGAGATCCATGAGCAGGTAGGCGACGACAACATCTTCCTCTTCGGCATGAAGGCCCATGAGGTGGACGCCCTGTGGCAGCAGGGCTATAACCCCAATGAGTTCCTGACACCTGCCCTGCGGGAGGTCCTGGATATGCTGACCTCCGGCATCCTCGGACAGCGCTTTGACGATTTGGTCAGCAGCCTGCTGACCAACCGCTTCGGCACCGCCGACCCCTATATGACCGTTGCCGACTTCACCGACTACGCCCGCGCACAGAAGCTGGTAGGGGAGACCTACCTTGATGCCAAGAAGTTCTCCAATATGTCCCTGGTCAATATCGCCAAGGCCGGTATTTTCTCCTCTGACCGCTCGGTGGAGGAGTATGCCGAGAATATCTGGAAGCTCAAATAATGCGCATCTTGTTTGACAGCAGAGATGCGGCCCACAAGACCCCGTTCGGTTGTATCCGAACGGGGCAACGGTGCATTCTGCGCCTGCTTATCCCTGCCAACTGCCAGGCTACCGGCGTAAAGCTCATGCTGGAGGACTGTGAGAACGCGCCGGCAGGGAAGTACCCCTTTGCAAAGGAAGAAGATCGCGGCGACGGCTATGAAGCCTACCGCTGCGAATTTGCGCTCGGGGAACGGGGCCTGTATTTTTATTGGTTCTACGTGACCAAGGAAAACGGCGGTTTCCGGCTGTTCAAGCAGGGAAACGGGACCAATATGGAGGCGGGAGACAAGTGGCAGCTCAGCGTCATTCCCGCCGATTTTACCACGCCGGACTTTGCCAGGGGCGCGGTCATGTACCAGATCCTGCCGGACCGCTTTTACAAGTCCGGCGACTGTGACCTGACGGAGAAGCTCCGGCCCTTTACCGTCCATGCAAGCTGGGACGAGATGCCGGACTATATGCCCGACGCTGAGGGCAACTGGTGCGGCGACTTTTTCGGCGGCAACCTCAACGGCGTGCGGGAAAAGCTGCCTTATCTGAAGGACCTTGGGGTAGAGGTGATCTACTTCAACCCCATTTTCATGGCCTATTCCAACCACCGCTATGATACCGCCGACTATAAGCGCATCGATCCCATGCTGGGGACTGAGGCGGACTTCAAGGCTCTTTGCGACGAGGCCCACAGTCTGGGTATCCGCATTGTCCTGGACGGCGTTTTCTCTCACACCGGCAGCAACAGCGTCTATTTTGACGCCAAGCACGTCTTCGGCAACGGCGCGGTCAGCAATCCTGACTCGCCTTACCGGGAGTGGTACCGTTTCCGGCACTATCCCGACGACTACGACGCCTGGTGGAATATGCCGACGCTGCCCAACGTGGAGGAGGTCACACCCAGCTACATACATTATATAATTGAGGATGACGACTCGGTGGCCGCCCACTGGCTCGGCCTGGGTGCCGACGGCTTCCGCCTGGATGTGGTGGATGAGCTGCCCGACGAATTTGTTTATAGGCTGAAAAAACGCATCCGCTCCCTCAAGCCCGACGCCCTGCTTTTGGGCGAGGTTTGGGAGGATGCCTCCAATAAGCGGACCTACGGCGTTTCCCGCCGGTACTTTGTGGACGGCGAACTGGATTCTACCATGAATTATCCCTGGCGCAAGGCGATCCTCAACTATATCTGCGGCATTGATGACGGAAGCGCACTGGGAGAGGCCATTATGGCCATTGCGGAAAACTATCCGCCCCAGGTGCTTTCCTGTGTGATGAATCTGCTGGGCAGTCACGACACGCCCCGTATTCTGACCGCTCTGGTCGACGATTTCCGGGGCAGCCGGGAGGAAAAGGCAGTGCGCACCCTGTCGGCGGAGGACCGCAAGACAGCCCTAGAGCGCCTGAGAGCCGCCGCGTTTTTGCAGTTCACCCTGCCCGGTATGGCCAGCATTTATTACGGTGACGAGGCAGGGATGGAGGGCTTCGACGACCCGTTCTGTCGCCGGACTTATCCCTGGGGCAGGGAGGATGTTGACCTTTGTGCCTATTACCGGGCATTATGCCGCATGAAGAAGGAGCTTCCGGCACTGCGCCACGGGGATGTCCGCGTGACTGCGGCAGGGGAGGGGCGCATCGCCTTTACCCGCACCGCGCAGGAGCAGCGGGCGGAGGTGTTCGTCAACCGCTCCGGGGAGGTCTGGACCCTGCCGGAGGGCAAGGTACGCTTTGGCCGCGGCCTTGACCTGGATGGAGAGCGGACCATGCTGCAGCCGGGCGGCTTCTGTCTGCTGATCTGCCAATGACCGAAATCATTCTGTGAAGGAGAAATACATATGAAATTTTCTGAAATGCCCTATGTGCGGCCGGATATGGACAAAGTCAAGACCGAGCTGAGCGCCTGCGCGGAAAAGATCCGCACGGCGGACTCCGTCGAGGCGCAGATCGCCGCCTTTGACGAGGCATCTGAGCTTTCCAAAGACCTCATGACCACAAGCTCCATCGCCTATGTCCGCAATACCATCAATACTGCCGATGAATTCTACGACGCTGAGCGCGAGTTCTTTGACCAGGCCGGTCCCGAGCTGGAGGAGAGCCTGCAGGCCATCAATATCGCCCTGCTGGATTCACCCTACCGCAAGGAACTGGAAGCCCACTACGGCAGCCTGCTTTTCAAGAATCTGGAGATATCACGCCGCAGCTTCAAGCCGGAGCTGATCCCGCTCATGCAGGAGGCAAGCAAGCTGGAGGCCCGGTATCAGAAGCTCTACGCCGGGCTGACCGTGGAGTTTGACGGCCAGACCATGCCCCTGCCCATGCTGGGCAAGTACAAGGAAAGTCCGGACCGCGCCGTTCGCCGCGCAGCCTTTGAGGCCGAGGGAAAGGTCTTCGACGCCAACCGGGAGGAGCTGGACGAGATCTATGACAAGCTGGTGAAAAACCGCAACGCCCAGGGCAGAATGTTGGGCTACGACAACTACATCCAGCTTGGCTATGACCGTCTGGGCCGTAACTGCTACGGTGCAAAGGAGCTGCAGGAGTTCCGCGACCAGATCGCCATGGACCTGGTGCCCATCATCGCCGAGGTCAAGGAGGCCCAGCGCAAGCGCATCGGCGTGGATCG
>CAMGRA010000118.1 GCA_946061345.1 uncultured Clostridia bacterium
CATATCGACGCCATGAGCGAGCTGAAGCGGGGCATCGGCCTGCGGGGCTACGGCTCCATCAAGCCCATTGACGCCTACAAGCAGGAGGGCTTTGACATGTTCGAGGCCATGGTGCAGGGCATCCGGGAGGAGACCGTGCGCCGCCTGTTCACCGTTCAGGTCCGCCGGGAGCAGCCCATTGAGCGCAAGGCCGTGGCCAAGAACGCCGCCGCCAATGTGGGCGGCGCGCCGGTGAAAAAGAAGCCGGTGAAAAAGGCCCCCAAGCCCGGGCGCAACGACCCCTGCCCCTGCGGAAAAATGAAGGCCGACGGCAGCCGCAGGCTGAAATACAAGGAATGCTGCGGCAGAAATGAGTAAATATGGCATTTGAAGAAATGAACGAGGGCGGACTTGTATATATGCGCTCCACCCTCATCCCGGCCCGCCACGCCTTTACCACCCGGTACGGCGGCGTGAGCAGGGGCGAGTTTGCAAGCTTGAATCTTGGCTCCAACCGGGGGGACGACCCGGAGGCCGTGCGGGAAAACTACCGCCGTGTCTGCGCGCTGATGGGCGCGGGGATCGACGACTGCGCGGTCACAAAGCAGGTACACGGCAGCGCGGTGCGCGTTGTGACAAAGGCGGACCGGCATGTGTGCATGTCCACCGTGCCCTATGAGGCGGACGGACTGGTTACCAATGAGCGGGGCCTGCCCATCATGTGCTTTATCGCCGACTGTGTGCCCGCCCTGCTCTGCGACAGGGAGCATTCCGTTATCGCCGCGGTGCACTGCGGCTGGCGCAGCTCGGTGGCCGACATTCTGGGCGAGACGGTGAAGAAAATGTGCGCTCTGGGCGCAAAGCCGGAGAACATTCACGCCGCCATGGGCGCTGCCATCGGCCGCTGCTGCTTTGAGACGGACGACGATGTGCCCCAGGCTGTGGAGAAGTACCTTTCCGGCGAGACACAGGGACTGTTTGACCGTCGGGCCGACGGCAAGACCATGGTGGACCTTCGCGCCGCCAACGCCGTAAGGCTCAGACAGCTGGGGCTGAAAGCGGAAAATATTGATATTTCACCGGAATGCACCATGTGCAGCCATGAGAAATACTGGTCCCACAGATATACAAAGGGCCGTCGCGGCAGCCAGGCCGCCGCGATCGTGCTGGACTGAGGTGAACTTATGCGAAAACCCCTTAATCGATGGATTGCCGCCATCTGCGCGGTGCTGATGCTGCTGGGCTGCACCGGCTGCGAAAGCAGCAAGGCAGACCCTATGGATACGATCCCTGAGTCCACCGGGGGCAAGGATGTGGAGAAGGCCGCCGCGGCGGACAATGTTTTTACCCTCAACAGCAACAGCAAATACAGTCTGAATCCCATGATTGCCACCAACCACTCCAACCAGCTGATCTGCAGCCTGGTCTATGAGAATATGGTGGAGCTGGACAACAATTTTCAGGTCATTCCCAAGCTGATCACCGGCTGGACCTGCTCGGAGGACGGCAAGAGCTGGGTCTTTGACATCGACACCAGCCATGTGTTCCATGACGGGACCAACGTCACCGGCAACGACCTGCGTCTTTCCCTGGAGTATGCCATTAGGACAGACCGGTACAGCGGGCGCTTCAACAGCATCGCCGGCGTGTCCTACTCGGAGGATAAGCTGTATGTGACCCTGGCCAAGGCAAACAGGCAGTTTGTCAAGCTGCTGAATATCCCCGTGATGAAGCGGGGCACCTTTGGCGACAAGCACCCTCTGGGCAGCGGCCCCTATACATATAATGAAGATGGCACCCAGCTTCTGGCCTTTACCGGCTATAACGGCTACGACAGCCTGCCCCTGGATGTGATCTATATCCAGGAGTATCAGACGGCGGACAGTATCATCAACGCCTTTGAAAGCTCCCTGATCGACGTGGTGCTGAACGACCCCTCCAGCTACACCAACCTGGGCTACGCCAGCACCAACGAGACCAGAACCTTTGCCACCACCAACATGCACTATCTGGCCTTCAACGAGGAGAGCACCCTGGGCCGCTATTCCAACGTGCGCCAGGCGCTGTCCTATGCCTTTGACCGGGCCTATTTTGCCGACAGTCTGATGAAGGGCAACGCTGTAGCCAGCACCGTGCCCATGTATCCCACGGCGCCGGATTACCCCACCAGCTATGCCAACAGCATCGGCTACGATATGGAGCGCTGCCAGCGGATTCTGGACAACTTCGGCATCCGGGACTATGACGAGGACGGCAAGCTGGAGTTTATGAACGGCTCCGCCCAGGAGATCGAGATGCGCCTGATCCTTTGCAGCGACAGCAGCGCCAAGGCCGGCGTGGCCAGAAAGTTTGCGGAGGATATGGCCTCCATCGGCTTTACCATCAAGGTAGAGGAACTGACCTGGGCCGACTACTGCACGGCCCTGGAGGAGGGCAACTTCGATATCTATTACGGAGAGATCAAGCTCCGCAATGACTTTGACCTGACCGAGCTTCTGGAGGTCAAGACCAAGGACAACGCCGACAGCTGTCTGAACTATACCGGCTCCACCGACAGAAGCTTTGAAAACTATGTCGACAGCTATCTTGCCGCGGGCAGCGCCACCAACGTCAATGAATACGACATGGAGAGAGCTTCCGCCTTTGAAAGCCTGTGCCGCTATCTGAACGAGACAGGCTCGCTGATTACCATCGGCTTTGAAAAACAGCAGCTCATCACCCACCGGGGCGTGGTGAAGGGTGTTGACCCCAACATGGGCAATCCCCTTTACGATTTCGCCAACTGGGAGATCGATCTGGATTAATACTATAATGGAGGGGCACACATGACTGACAGAGAACTTATGTCCATGGCAAAAAAGGCGTCTCTGAACGCCTACGTTCCGTATTCCCGCTTCCCTGTGGGCGCGGCGCTGGAGTGCGACGACGGCACCGTGTTCACCGGCTGCAACGTGGAAAACGCGGCGCTGGGCAGCACCATCTGCGCCGAGCGCACAGCCTGCTGCAAAGCGGTCAGCGAGGGGAAGATCAGCTTCCGCCGCATCGCCATCTATGCCGACAGTGAAAACTGGTGCACGCCCTGCGGGGCCTGCCGGCAGTTTCTGGCGGAGTTTTCCCCCAATATGGAGGTGCTCTGCGCCAAGGCGGGGGACCGCTATGTGAGCTATAAGCTCAGCGAGCTGCTGCCCCATACCTTCGATTATTAAACATGCAGCTGGAGCAGCTTGAGATCTTTGTGGCTGTGGCCCGCAGCGGAAGCTTTACCGCTGCGGCAAAACAGCTCTATATCAGCCATTCGTCCACCAGCCGCGCCGTCAGCGCCCTGGAGGATGAGCTGGGCGTGCGCCTTTTTTACCGGGGAAACCGGGTAAACGGCCTGACAGCCGCGGGAGAAACACTGCTGGAGGAGGCAGTGAAGCTGCTGGACGCTACTGAGGCGGCGAAAAAAAGGGTAAAAGCTGCCGCAGAGAGAGAAAATTCGGGAGAGAAAGAGACATGAAAGCCATTGTAAGCGTATTTGCCAAGGATTCCAAGGGCATTACCGCCTATGTGACGGCCCTGCTTGCGGAAAAGGAGATCAACATCCTGGACATCAGCCAGACCCTGATGCAGGAGTATTTTGCCATGATCATGCTGGTGGACCTGGCCGACTGCGCCGAGCCCTTTGATGAGCTGG
>CAMGRA010000119.1 GCA_946061345.1 uncultured Clostridia bacterium
CAGCCAATCCAAAACATTCATGATACAAGACCTCTTTTCGGTAGATACTATGCGTGCGTGGGGGAAAATAACCCACAGAAAGTGTTGATAAAACAGCGTATCGTTGTATTTCGGCAGGGAGACCATATATTCGCCGCGTCAAAGCCTCCGCTTCCCTGACATCAGAGAAGTGTCCGCACTTCACAGGCGCGCTCCGAAGGGGATGACCCGGGGCTTCAGCGGAAGCTGACCGTCTCGGAAGCCGTAGCTTTCAAACAGCCGCCGGGCAGCGGGACATTCCACCGTTTCCGGCAGGGTCAGAACCTGTTTTCCTGCGTCACGGGCAAGGCTGACGGCCTCGCCCAAAAGCTGGGCGGACAGCCCGACACCCCGGTGGTCCGGAAGCAGGGCAAGATAGTCCAGACGGGCCGTTTCAGGCTCGTCCGTATGCAGCAGCAGCGCGCCGGAGGGCCGGTCGATCAGCATGGAAATGCGGACAATGCCGCCGCTCACCGCCGGCAGGCCCAACTGCTTCAGAAGCAGCGCATCACCTGCTTGCGCGTCGCGGAACCACATATTGAAATCCCGGTGGTCGCCGCCGCGCCACCACATTTGCCTGCCCAGGGTGGAGATCTCCGGGGGCAGATGGGAGCCGTCGTTGAGGTATTCCAGACGGAAGCTGCCGCCGTCCCACAGGAGCTTGGTAACGGCGGTGTTTTCGCTGTGGCCCAGGTTGTCCCTGTCCGGGAAAAAGAGCCGCTGCATCACGCCGCGCATGACCATGCCGTGGGAGAAGATCGCCGCGCAGCCGCCCTCGTGACGGCGCGCTACCTCCTCCAGGGCCTGCAAAAAGCGGCCGGTGTAGACGGAAAAGGTCTCGCTTCCCTCCACAAACCACTCCTTCGCCCTGTGGGAAAAGGCGTAGTTTCTCTCCGGGTCCACATGATCCAGATAGCCGAAGGGAAGATTCTCCCACACGCCGCAGTGCATCTCCCGGAAGCGAGGCTCCGGGTGAAGCTCCAGGCCCTTGGGAACGCAGATGGCCTGGGCCGTCGTGCGGGTGCGGGTCAGGTCGCTGGCGTAGACCGCGTCGACGGTCACGCCGTCAAACCGCTTGGCCAGGGCGGCGATCTGCTTCATGCCGTTGGGCGTGATAAAGGAATCGTATTGACCCTGCAGGCGGCGGAAGACATTGCCCTCCGCTTCCGCATGGCGGATGAGATAAAGAGTTGTCATAGGATCACCACATATTTGCCGATGTCGGCTTTCATTTTCAGGGCGGCCTCCTCGGCGCAGTCGAGATAGTTTTCGCCGTCGCCGCCGTCTTTCTGCCAGGCGCAGATGATGCTTCTTGACGCGGCGACGATGGCACCGTGACCGAAGCGGTCAAAGGCAAACTGGACATTTTTCGCTGTACCGCCCTGGGCGCCGTAGCCCGGCACCACGAAGAACAGCCGGTCGTATTTCTCCCGCAGGAGCTTCATGGTCTGAGGGAAGGTGGCACCCACCACGGCACCGATCTCACTGTAGCCGTTTTTGCCGAACAGGTCTGCGCCCCAGCGCATGGCGAGGTCAGCCATGGCGGTGTAGACCACCCGGTCGCCGGAGAGCAGGTCCTGCACCTCCCGGGAGGATTTGTTGGAGGTTTTCAGCAGAATGAACACATTTTTGCCGTCGTGCTTGCAGTAGGGCAAAAAGGGCTTGATGCCGTCGCTGCCCAAATAGCCGTTGACGGTCAGGCCGTCGCAGCCGTAGAGCTGATAGGCCGTTTCGCCCACGGGAACGGAGCCGAAGACAGCCTGGGCGTAGATTTCAGCCACGCTGCCCACGTCGCCGCGCATGGAGTCCATGAGGACGTAATAACCCCGCTCCCTGGCGTATTTGGAGATTCGCTGCATCTGGCAGATGCCGTCGGCACCCAGGGCCTCAAAGCAGGCGCTCTGGAGCTTCACCGCCGGAACGATGGGGCAGAGCCTGTCCAGCAGCTCCGTGCAGAAGCGGTAGTAGGCCTCCGCAGCGCCGTGCAGGGTCTGACCGTATTCGCCGAAGGCATCTCGGACGATGTGGCGCGGCAGGATGGGCAGATAGGGATCCAGACCCACCATGATGGGGCTTTTCAGCTTGCGGATCCGTTCCTGTAAAACGTCGATGGACATAGTGCAAACCCTCCCTTTTTGTTTTGGCGAATGAAAAAGCAACTGCATCTGTAGGGGCGGACGACCCTTGTCCGCCCGAAGCTGCCGGAGGCAGCTTCAAGACTAAAAGCTAAGGACTAAGAGTGAATGACTGAGGTGTCTGCTTCGCAGACGATTCAAAATTTTGTAGGGGCGGCTATCAGCCGCCCGCATTAACGCACGCCCCCGTAGGGGCCGGCCTCCTGGACGGCCCGCCTGAAATTTTGCCATCGACGGACGGATTTTCAGCAATGCGATGCTTCACGGACGGCATGCCGGGTCGGCATGCCCTACGAACGGATTGCGAAATCGTAGGGCGCGACCACTGGGCGCGCCGTTTATTCTGTTCCGTGTGCGAAGCGCACACAACAGTTATTCACTGTTCACCATTCATCCTTCACTGTTCACTGATCCGTAAGGGCAACACTTGCAAGTGACACGCCCCTACAAAGAGGGAACGACTGTCAAAATCGCTGCAATTCCGCAATGTGCCCACTTCTCTTTATGCCATTATAGCATAACTTCGCCGACGTTGGTAGCCGGTTTTCGATTTTTTTCGGAAAGACGGGCAAAATAGAAACGCAGGCCATAAAACGAACAAGGCCAAACCATATGAAAGGAGAAGAAAGATGAAGGTTGGTTCCTTTATGCTGACCCTGGGTGTCGGGATGCTGGCAGGCAGCGTGGCGGTGCTGATGCTGCCGCAGCAGTCCCAGGCCCGCAAGACCGCTCAGAAGGCCGTGGATTCTCTGGAACAGGCTGTCACGGACATGGTACAGTGACGGAGAATCGGAGGGCATCCAGAACGCGGGTGCCCTCCGACAATGATATAATATTGCAAATTTGTTTTCTGTCTCTCTGCCCAAATTGCGCCTGATGTGCAAACAATGCTATTCACAAAAAATAAGACATATCCTCTCCGTTTTCTTCCATGCGCCATAAAAGATGGCCTTGCTTCAGGCGATTGCCGTCGTTAGAGTATTTGCGGAAATATTGCAGAATTCTCTCAGCCCTGTTTCCGTTGCCGACGATGTAGTTTCGCAGATCTTCCAAAAAATCTTCATTTGTATGCTTTACGAGGTCCGCGCCATACAAGGGCGGGATGATATTGTGGTTCCCCGTGCCAAAGATACAGCCGCTTTCCAGGCGATCGATACATAGGTCGTCATGGGAATCAAGAAAAAGAATTTGCATATTCTCTGACAGTACCACGGCATGTTTCACGGGAGCATAGGGCGTGCAGTCAATTTCCAGCAAGTCCCCGACCTGAAAAGGGACAGGCAGCTCCACGGTGCGCATATTGTTTGGCGCAAACAGCAGGGACGCGGTATCCCCATTGCTCACCGCTTCCCAATGGGTAAAGTATGTCCAATACTGCTCGACAGAATAAAAGCTCCATGTTTTCAGCCTATGCCCATCCCGGTTTTCCCAAATCTCCAAAATGTGCCACGCACGCAAAGGATCTT
>CAMGRA010000120.1 GCA_946061345.1 uncultured Clostridia bacterium
AATCGGTTTTTAGTATCAGAGGGAGGCTTTCCGCTGCGGCGGGACTCGGCATAGCTAATGCTTTTTGGAACCACCAGCCCGGCTGGTGGTTTTCTTTAACCAACAAAGAGCAGTAAACCCGCCAATCGGGTCTACTGCTCTTTTCTATCATCCATCAGATTTGATAATCCCCTATGAGGGAGGAGTCGATCAGGTCCGCAAGGGAAACGCTGTCCAGGTAGTTGCATATCAGCGTATCCAGCTTTTCCCACATAGGGAGGGTCCGGCAGGAGGCGGCGCGTTCGCACCTGTTAGGCTTACAGTCCAGGCAGGAAACCGGTGCCAGCGTTCCCTCCGCCAGACGGAGGATCTCCCCGACGGAGTAGGCCTTTGGGTCGCGGTTGAGCCGGTAGCCGCCGCCCTTTCCCCGCAGGCCGTCGATGGCGCCTGCTTTTGACAGCACTGTCAGGATGCTCTCCAGGTACTTTTCGGAGATGCCCTGCTGCTGCGCAATGGTCCGCAACGGGACATATTCCTCCCTGCTGTGACAAGCCAGCTCCACCATGACGCGCAGCGCGTATCTGCCCTTTGTTGAAACAAGCATTGTCCATTCCTCCCTTTCTTATTGCAAGTATACTACAGGGGTACTGAAATTTCAATGGTACCGTGAAAAAAACGCTCCTGGGGATGAGCTTACCCTTGCTTCATCGTCCGGATCTCACCATTGAATTTCTTATAGGTGATGACAATAATGCACACTGATGCAATAAAGGTAAGAATATCCGCAAGCGGCATGGAGCAGAGTACGCCGTCCAGTCCGAAGGCAAGCGGCAGCAGCAGCGCCAGTCCGACGCCCAGCACGACCTCACGGAGCATGGAAAGGAAGGTGGAGGTCCAGGCCTTGCCCAGGGACTGGAGGAAGATAAACGCCGCCTTGTTGACGCAGGCCAGGGGCAGCATACACAGGTAGATGCGGAATGCCTTTATGGCAAATTGCGTATAATAGGCGCTCTCATTCTGCGCGCCGAAGATCCCGATGAGCTGCCGCGGCAGCAGCTCCACCACCAGCAGGGCGATGATCCCCACCGTGAATTCGGCCGTCAGCAGCTTGGTAAACAGCTCCTTTGCTCTGTCCGAACGCTTCGCGCCCACGTTGAAGCCGACGATGGGGATACAGCCGGCAGCCATACCGATGACGATGGAAATGACGATCTGGAAGACCTTCATAACAATGCCGAGGACCGCCATGGGGATCTGCGAATACTCCTCCTGACCGAAGATGCTGTCCATCGCGCCGTACTTGCGGACCATGTTGTTAACCGCCGCCATGGCCGCGACCAGGGAGATCTGTGCCAGGAAGCTGCAAATGCCGAGAGAGAGGAAGCGGCCGACGAGCCGTCCGTGGAGCCGGAAGCTGCTTTTGTTCAGCTTGACGGCCTTGGTGTGGCACAGGTACCAGATTGCCAGCACTGCCGTCACGATCTGCCCCAGCACCGTGGCGACCGCGGCACCCATCATGCCCCAGCGGAACACAAAAATAAAGATGGGGTCAAGGATCATATTGAGGACCGCACCGGCAAGGGTCGAAGCCATGGCGAACTTAGGGCTGCCGTCGGAACGGATAATAGGGTTCATGGCCTGGCCGAACATATAAAACGGGATGCCCAGAGTGATCCAGAAGAAGTACTCCCGGGAACATTCCATGGTCCGCTCATTGACGTAGCCGCCGAAAGCGGTGAGGATGGGCGTCTGCAGGAGCAGGTACAGGGCCGTCAGCACGATGCTCGCGGCGATGCTGAGCACAACGGCGTTGCCCACGCTGCGGTGGGCGTTGTCCGTGTCCTTTTTGCCCAGGCAGATGCTGACAAAGGCACAGGCGCCGTCACCGATCATCACGGCAATGGCCAGGGCGATCACCGTCAGCGGGAAAACCACTGTGTTGGCGGCGTTGCCGTAAGAGCCGAGATAGTCGGCGTTGGCGATAAAGATCTGGTCGACGATGTTGTAGAGAGCCGCCACCAGAAGCGAGATGATACAGGGAACGGCGTATTTCCGCATCAGTCTGCCGATCTTCTCCGTTCCCAGAAATGAATTGATTCCTTCCATAATAACCTCCCAAGCGCAAAAAGAGCGTGCAGCCGAGCCAGTTGGACTTATCCCGAAGCGGTTGCACACTGTTTTTTACGGTATTCAAAATAAAAAATGAGCAGCTCTGCAATCGGATTTATGCCGACAAAGCTACTCATTGCAAGTTATAGTATAGCAGATTTCCGTCCAAAAGTCAAAAGGTCATTTTGAACAATTTTTCCGGTATTTTACGGAAATCTTTCCAAAAAACTGCCGTGAAAGTATCACGGCCGCTTTTTTTTGCTATGCAAAAGCATAGCAAAATGGCCATGTACCGTCTCCGACGGCACGGCCTTAAAATTTCTAGCGCGTGGGCCGAGACGGCCCACCTGCGCGTAAAACTTCATGCGTGGAATCTTTGCCGTCCTTCGCGGTGTGCTGCGCGCGCATGAAGTTCTATTCCTTTACCACAGCCAGGCGGTTGAGGGCACGGGACAGCTTTGCCTTGGCCAGCAGGATGTCCTTCTCCTCCTTGGCTTCGGCCAGCCGTTCTTCCGCCCGTTTTTTCGCCTGTTCGGCACGTTCGGCGTCGATGTCCTCGGCATATTCAAAGGTGGTGGCCACCAGACGCACCTCACCCTTTTCCACGCTGAGGAAACCGCCGCCGCAGGCAGCGTTGCGGCTCTCGCCGTTCTGCGTCACCGTCACCATGCCGATATCCAGCGCGGCGATGTAGTCTGCGTGACCGGCGCGGATGCTGACATAGCCCTCGCTGGTGCGCAGGCGCAGTGCCTCTGCCTCGCCGTCAAAGAGGCTGCCCTCGGTGGTGACGATCTGAAGCCGGAAGCTGCTCATTGTCCAGCACCCTTTCTTGCCTTTTCCACAGCCTCGTCGATGGTGCCGACAAAGAGGAACGCGGACTCGGGCAGATCGTCATGCTTGCCCTCCAGGATCTCCTTGAAGCCACGGATGGTCTCCTTGACGGGGACGTATTTTCCCTCGTAGCCGGTAAACTGCTCCGCAACGGAGAAGGGCTGGGAGAGGAAGCGCTGGATCTTTCTGGCCCGGGCGACGATGAGCTTGTCCTCCTCAGACAGCTCGTCCATACCCATGATGGCGATGATGTCCTGCAATTCCTTGTAGCGCTGCAAAATCCGCTGGGTCTCGCGGGCGACTTCGTAGTGCTCAATGCCCACCACATCCGGCGTCAGGATACGGGAGGTGGACTCCAGCGGATCCACCGCCGGATAGATGCCCAGAGAGGCGATGCCGCGGTCCAGGACCGTCGTGGCGTCCAGGTGGGCAAAAGTCGTGGCAGGCGCCGGGTCGGTCAGGTCGTCGGCAGGAACGTAGACCGCCTGTACCGAGGTGATGGAGCCTTTCTTCGTGGAGGTGATGCGCTCCTGCAGAGCGCCCATTTCCGTTGCCAGAGTGGGCTGGTAGCCGACGGCGGAGGGCATACGGCCCAGCAGAGCCGAGACCTCGGAGCCGGCCTGGGTGAAACGGAAAATATTGTCGATGAACAGCAGCACGTCCTGGCCCTCGCGGTCACGGAAGTACTCCGCCA
>CAMGRA010000121.1 GCA_946061345.1 uncultured Clostridia bacterium
GTGTCACCTCCGAAAAAAATAACCTCATGCCAACAGACATGAGGACACAGAAATCGTATGAATCTTCTGTAACCTCGGCAGGATTTATGGCAAAAACCACCTGCTGTCTTTGGCAACCTTGACAATTATAGCAGAAAAAAACAGCTTGTCAAGCATTTTTTCAAACTTTTTTGTTTTGAAAACAAACAATTTCAAAATTTTTTCTGCGCGGCAAAAGAGGGATACCCGCAGGATGCTCCTCTGGTGCATCTGTCATCCATGAAACGGACAGCGTTTCCCGATGCACTGATTGTTCTGCGTGAAATGGCGGCAGCGAATGGGGGTCAGTTCCATTTCCACGCCGAGGTTTTCCTTTGTAAACCGCACGGCTTCGGTGACTGCGAGATAGGAATTGCGCTTACAGCACCGCGGCCCTCCGACGGCTCCGATGACATGCAGGGATGCGGAGGTCATCAGATTGCTCATGCCCCACGCTTTTTCGGACAGCGGAGTCGAACCGGTGACGATGGAAATGAACATACCGGAACTGATGGCCGCGCCGCAGCTTCCCCAGAAGCCACAGATGCCGCCGGGAACTTTCTGTCCGCGGGATTGCATCTCGTTCAGCGCTTTGGGAAGATCAATATCACCGCCTGCGTTTTTGTAGGCGGTCAGCAGGGCGGAGCCTACCATGATATGATGCTCCGGGCCGTGCATATGGCAGAAGGGCAAGTCCATCAAGCGGGAGAGGATCTCGTAGGGGTCCCGGGATGCTTGGCGCAGACAGGCACCGATGATCTGATCAACACCCCGGGTGTGACACTCGTCGCAGACAAAATGCCCACCCACACACCGGGCGGTGGAGATCTCTTTCCTGTGGCAGATAGCGCACTCCATTTCAATTCCCTCGGACAAGTATTCCAGGGGCGCTTTGCAGATCAGACATTCTTCCTTCATGGCGGTGCCTCCGTTCTTTCTTGTTATTCTATCATGCCATGTTCCTGTTTGCAACAGGACGATATCTGGAAAATGACCGGAGCTGTAGGTTGCACAATGACGTGTGACAGTTGGCAAAAAGAGCGGCGAAAAAAGGTGGCCTGTGGTAAGGCTGCGTTGCTCATACCAATCACCAATTAAAATGTGCAACGCACATTTTAATTGCGATACCGTGATTGGTACGAGACGTATTTTCGCGATGCTTACCTTATCATCGCGAAAATGCAACGCCGGTACGGCGTTGAAAACCGATTGAAATGAATATTTTAATCGGTTTTTAGTATCAGACCAAACCGAAAGGCGTTGCGCTTTGCGCCTTCGCCGACGGTTTACATAGACTGCACATCACCTTTTCCTCCCTGATTGCTGGGGAGACTGTGAGTGCGGCTTTTTATTTCACTCCGCGCTTACAGAAACGCCCAGGATGTCAAAGTTCAAGGGGCATTATTTCTTGAAGATGCTCCAAAAGTGCAGCGCAGCCACGGTCGATATCGGTCTCGGCTGCGTGAAAATCTCTGGTGTACCAGGGATCGGCCACGTCACGGGGACGGTCGGTGCAGTCCAGCAGCAGGGACACCTTGCCCTTTGGGTCGCCGGAAAAGAGGCGGAGCATATCTCGCCGGTTTTCGCCGTCCATCCCGACAAACAGGTCGTAGCGGTCATAATCCGAGGAACGGAGCTGCCAGGCGGTTTTGCCCTTGCAGGAAAGGCCCCGCTGCCGCAGAAGCTCCCGCACCGGCGGATAGACCGGGTTGCCCAGCTCCTCGTCCGTGGTGGCGGCGCTGGCGATCTCAAATTGTTCCTCCAGACCGCACTGCCGCACCAGATCTTTCATAATGAACTCCGCCATGGGACTGCGGCAGATATTGCCGTGGCAGACGAATAATAACTTTATCATATGGTTTCCTTTTTGTCAGTTTTTGTATTTTCCTTAGTGTGGCGGGCGTCGGCGGAGTTTGGAAGCTCTGCTATCTCCCGGACGGTGAGGGTGCCCTCCCGGATGGTGAACCGCACATTAAGCCCGGCAAAGGCCATGCCGTAGACGCGCTCCGGGTCCTCCTGATAGGCCGGGCGCGGGTCGAGGGCGAGGACGGAGCAGAGAGCTTCCCGGCGGTCTTCAGGAATCAGGGCGAGCAGATCGCTCGGGAAATCGACGGTCAAGACCGGTTTCGGGGCGTCCTGCGCGAAGCCGCCTCGCGCCTCGGGATGGGCGTCGGCATAGGGAAGATAGGGCTTGATGTCAAAAATCGGTGTGCCGTCCATCAGGTCCGCGCCGGAGACTACCAAAACCGTGCCCACATCAGTGGTACGGCGAATTTCCTCCAGCTTGACACAGGAAAGGCCGATGGGATTGGGGCGGAAAGGGGAGCGGGAGGCAAAAACACCCACCCGTTCGTCACCGCCCAGACGGGGAGGCCGCACCGTAGGCGACCAGGTCTCCCGCCGCGCGGCGGAGAATTCCCACAGCAGCCACAGATGGGAAAAGCCTTCCATGCCCCGCAGAGCGTCATCATTGCGGAACTCCGGCTCAAAGACTATCTCTGAGCGCAGAGCCTGCACCAGTCCGCTCTGGCGCGGGATGCCGAATTTCGTCGTGAAATCGCTGCGGATGCGGGCAACGGTATAAAAGGTATGCTCCATGGCTACAGCCTCGAAAAAATGTCGCCCAGGGATTCGTGGAACACCAAATCGGCATAGCTGTCGTAGGGCGTTTCGTCCCGGTTGATGAGCACCAGTCTCTGCCCGCGGTAGTAGTGGAGCAGACCGGCGGCGGGATAGACAGTCAGACTGGTGCCGCCGACGATGAGCAGGTCGGCTCTGCGGATGGCGGCGATGGCGCCGGCCATGACGCTTTCATCCAGCGGCTCCTCATAGAGGACTACGTCGGGCTTGATGATGCCGCCGCAGTCGCACAGGGGGATGCCCTTGGCATCACGGATGACCTCGGCCCGGTGGATTTTACCGCATTTGACGCAGTAGTTGCGCAGAACGCTGCCGTGCAGCTCAAAGACCCGCTTGCTGCCCGCTTTCTGGTGCAGGCCGTCGATGTTCTGGGTGACGACGGCCGCCAGATGGCCCTCGGCCTCCAGACGGGCCAGAACCTTGTGGGTCACATTGGGCTCAAAGCCCAGCGGCAGCATTTTTTCACGGTAAAAACGGAAAAAATACTCGGGCTTCCGCTCAAAAAAGCTGTGGCTGATGATGGTCTCCGGCGGATAATCGAATTTCTGGCTGTAAAGGCCGTCCACACTGCGAAAATCCGGGATCCCGCTCTCTGTGCTCACACCGGCGCCGCCGAAAAAGACAGCGCTTTTACTCTCGTTGATCCATTGCTTCAGTTGCTGCAAGTTCGTCATCATCGGCAATCTCCCTCAGAATTTTTCGATCCTCTTTGGAGTCCAGCTTCAGCTTTGCGTACATATCCGGCCTGCGTTCCCGGGTGCGGAGCAGGGACTGCTTTCTGCGCCAGCGGGCTACCTTGGCGTGGTCGCCGCTGACCAGGATCGGCGGCACCTGCCGCCCGTGCCAGACGGCGGGACGGCTGTACTGGGGATATTCCAGGGTGCCGTCCCAATGGCTCTCGTCCTCAAAGCACTCCGCGTCGGG
>CAMGRA010000122.1 GCA_946061345.1 uncultured Clostridia bacterium
TAGGGGTTGACGGCGCGGGCCATGCGCTCATAGGCAGAGGGCTGCTCTAAAAGCTCATCTGCCAGACGGACGATCTGGTCATATTCCACCCCCGCCAGCTTGACGGTGCCTGCCGCCACAGCCTCCGGACGCTCCGTTTCCCGCCGCAGGACCAGAACGGGCTTGCCCATGGCAGGCGCTTCCTCCTGCAGGCCGCCGGAATCGGTCATGACCAGGTGGCAGCGGGCGATGAGGTTGTGCATCTCCTCCACATCCACCGGCTCGATCAGATGGATACGCGCCGTACCGCCCAGCTCCCGCTGCGCGCATTCCTGCACGGCGGGGCTGAGGTGGACGGGATAGACCACCTCCACGTCAGGATGGCTCTCCACGATCTGCCGCACGGCGCGGAAAATATCCTCCATGGGCTTGCCGTAGTTTTCCCGGCGGTGACAGGTCAGGGCAATGACGCGCCTGCCTTCAAAATCCAGACGGTTGAGCAGCTCCGTGGAGAAACGGAAATCCTTGCGGACGGTGGTTTTCATAGCGTCGATCACGGTGTTGCCCGTGATGAAAATCTCGCCGCCCACCGCCTCTTTGCGCAGGTTTTCCGCATTTGCCGCCGTAGGCGCAAAATGCAGGGCGGCCATATCGCTGACCAGGGTGCGGTTCATCTCCTCGGGATAGGGAGAATATTTGTCATAGGTGCGCAGGCCCGCTTCCACATGGCCCACGGGGATCTTGTGGTAGAAGGCCGCCAGCGCGCCGGCAAAGGTGGTGGAGGTGTCGCCGTGGACAAGGATCAGGTCGGGCTTTGCCTCCTCCAGGACTGCCTCCATGCCCATCAAAGTCCTGGTGGTGATGGAGGACAGGGTCTGCTGCTTCTGCATGATATTCAGGTCGTAGTCCGCATGAAGACGAAAGACCTCCATGACGGAATCCAGCATCTGCCTGTGCTGGCCCGTCAGGCAGCACAGGCTTTCCAGACCCGCACGGCCTGCCAGTTCCCGCACCAGGGGTGCCATTTTGATGGCCTCCGGGCGGGTGCCGAACACCGACATGATCCTACGCTTCATCTTTCGGTTCCTCCTGCTCAGGGGTTTCGGCATCTTTGGGAGTTTCCTGGGCTTTAGTGCTTTCGGCAGCCTCGGTGGATTCCGTACTGCCCTCTTCGGTCGCGTCGGCGGGCCGGAGCGGTTCGGACGTGTTCTCCTGCCCGACCTCTGGCTTTTTCGGATGGTGCTTGCCGAAGATCAGTCCGACGCCGATAGCACCGACGATCACGATGGCCAGCAGGAAGATCATCGCCTGAACCTCTCCGCGGTCCGTCAGGACTACAGCAGACAGGCCCAGGATCGCCGAGAGCAGATAGGAGATGGCCACGGCCTGCTTCTGGGAAAAGCCCATGTCGATGAGGCGGTGGTGGACGTGGCCACGGTCGGCGTGCATGGGGCTTTGGCCCTTGGCAACGCGGCGGATCACGGCAAAGCAGATGTCAAAGATCGGCAGGCCAAGCACCAGGAACGGCACGGCAAAGGAGATGACCGCATAGGTCTTGAACAGGCCGAACACGGAGATACAGGCCAGCATAAAGCCCAAAAAAGTAGAGCCGGTGTCACCCATAAATATGGTGGCGGGGTTGAAGTTATAGGGGATAAAGCCCACGCAGGCACCCACCAGTGCCGCCAGCAGCACGGCACAGATCATAGCCGTCGGATCCGGGACCAGCAGCAGAGCCACAATGAGCATGGTTCCGGCGGAGATGGCCGAAACGCCCGCCGCCAGACCGTCCAGGCCGTCGATAAAGTTGATGGCGTTGGTGATGGCGACGATCCAGATGACCGTCACGGGGTAGGACAGCCAATCCGGCAGGGTAAAGCCCATAAAATGCTCGATGCGGCAGCCGTAGAGGACTACGATGATCGCCGCTGCGATCTGCACGCAGAATTTCGGCAGGGCCGGCAGGGTCAGAATGTCGTCCATCACGCCCAGGATCACGATGATGACCACCCCCAGAAGGATGCCCTGCAGCTCGGCGCTTATGCTCAGCTTCTGGAAGATCAGGACGCTGACCATGAAGCCCAGAAAAATCGCCATGCCGCCCATACGGGGGATGGGGACGCGGTGCATCCGGCGCTCGTCCTTGGGAATGTCCATGGCACCGACCTTTTTCGCCAGCACCTTGACCAGCGGCGTCAGCGCACAGGAAACCACGGCGGCGCAGACCAGTGCCAGGCCGACCTTCAGCAAAAATTTCGGGTCTAAAATCATTTTTTCTCTCCCGCACGTTAACGTGCTACGAAACCGACCTTTTTGTAGACCTTGCGGAGGGTCTTTTCCGCAACGTAAGAGGCTTTCTCCGCGCCCTCCTGGCAGACCTTCTGCAAATAGGCCTTGTCGGCCAGCAGACGCGTCGCCTCCTCACGGATGGGGCGCAGCAGCTCCACCACGGATTCGCCGACGGCCTTCTTGAAATCGCCGTAGCCGCGGCCGGCAAATTCCTGCTCGATCTCGGCAAAGCTGCGGCCGGTGGAGGCGGAGTAAATGGTCATCAGGTTGGAAATGCCCTTTTTCTTCTCCGGGTCATAGCGCACCTCAGCTTCACAGTCGGTAATGGCCCGCTTGAACAGGCGCATGATGTCCTCCGGCTTGTCCATCAGGCAGACGCGGCCGGGATCCTCGTCCTCTGATTTGGACATCTTGGCCTCCGGGTTGGCAAGGCTCATGATCCGCGCGCCGACCTTGGGAATGTAAGGCTCGGGCATCTTGAACACGTCGCCGTAGACGCCGTTGAAGCGCTTGGCAACGTCACGGGTCAGCTCCACGTGCTGTTTCTGGTCCTCGCCGACGGGGACGTAATCGGCCTGATACAGCAGGATGTCCGCCGCCATCAGGGCCGGATAGGTGAACAGGCCGCCGTTGATATTGTCGGCGTTTTTGGCGCTCTTGTCCTTAAACTGGGTCATGCGGCTCAGCTCGCCGAACATGGTATAGCAGTTCAGGACCCAGCCCAGCTCCGCGTGCTGATGGACGTGGCTCTGGAAGAACAGGACGTTCTTCTCCGGGTCCAGGCCGCAGGCGATATACTGGGCCAGCTGCTCCAGGGAGCGGCGGCGCAGGTCGGCGGGATTCTGGCGGACGGTGATGGAATGGAGGTCTGCCATGAAATAGTAGCAGTCGAACTCATCGGCCCGGTCCTTCCAGTTGCGGATGGCGCCCAGGTAGGAACCCAGGGTCAGGTCGCCGGAGGGCTTGATGCCGGAGAGCATACGTTTTTTTGCAGCGGTTTGGGGTGCGTCGGACATAATGATCGCTCCTATCGCGGTAATTTTTGTGGAAACCGGGGCCGCACCCCGGAAATCTGTTTTTCAGCGCCTATATTATATTGTATCCGCCGGCGTTTGTCAACCGCAGCCCGCCCCAGCGCCGCCCTACAGTTTCTTTTGTGGAAAACTCCGAAAAAATCCTTGACATTCCAAAGGCTTTGTGTTACTATTTTATGGCTGATGCAGAACGCAGATGCGGGTGTAGTATAACGGCTAGTACAACAGCCTTCCAAGCTGTGGGCGTGGGT
>CAMGRA010000123.1 GCA_946061345.1 uncultured Clostridia bacterium
TCCAGCATCACAGGGAGAGGCTGGATAATTGAACCTTTTAATTAAGAATTAGTATCAGATCCCGGCGAGGTCGCTTTCTTCGGAATGCTCCTCTTTGACTGATTTTTTCTCGAATATCAGAATAAACCCCCGGCGGCACCCGTGGAGCTTTGTCCACAGATGCCGCCGGGGGTCATTTCTGCCGGTTTGGAAAGATTACGCATCCTCCGGCATGGGCTTGCCCAGACGCTTATACATGGTCTTTTTGACGGCCTTAATGATGTTCTCATAGCCGGTGCAGCGGCACAGATGGCCCGACAGGAGCTTGCGCAGCTCAGCGTCGGTGTATTCCTTGCCGCTCTCCAGGATCTCAATGGAGGACATGATGAAGCCCGGCGTGCAGAAGCCGCACTGGATGGCTGCTTCGTCGATGAAGGCCTGCTGGATGTCCGACAGCTCACCGCCGGGGCCCATCAGGCTTTCCAGGGTGCGGATCTTTTTGCCGTTGGCCCAGACAGCCAGATAGATGCAGGAGTTGAAGGCCTCACCGTTGATGAGGACGGTGCAGGCGCCGCACTCGCCGACCTCGCAGCCCTTCTTGACGGAGGTCATGCGGAAGTCATTGCGGAGCATATCCGTCAGGCTGGCGCGGACATCCACGATCTGCTCCACGTCCTTGCCGTTGAGATTGTACTTGACAAGCATATACTGGTTTTCCATTACAGCGCACCTCCCGCTCTCTTGACGGATTCCACGATGCAGCGTTTGGCGGATTCCACCGCCACATGCTGGCGCAGTGCCTTGGAGGCACGCCAGGAATCACGCGGATTGATGTCTTCCAGGACCTTTTGGGAAAAGGCCTCCATGTTTTCCATGGTGACGGCCTTGCCGTTGATGAATTCCTCCGCCTTGGGCGCACGCATGGGGATGGGGCCAGCAACACCGTAGGCCACGCGGACGCGCTCGAAGGTCTTTTTGTCCGGCGACAGGCGGACGTTGACGGAGCAGCCGTTGGTGGCGATGTCCAGGGCGTTGCGCATGGCGTACTTGATGTAGGCGCCGTAGGTGTTTTCATAGCTGGCCTTGGGGATCAAGATGGCGGTCTGGATCTCACCCTCGCGGATGTCCACTACCTTGGCCTTCAGGTAGAAGTCCTTGATGGGCACAAGGCGCTTGCCGTTGGGGCCGGTCAGCTCCACGATGGCCTCCCAGGCATGGAGGGTAGAGGCGGAGTCGGCGGAGGTGACGCCGTTGCAGGTATTGCCGCCGATGGTGCCGATGTTGCGGATCTGGGGCCCGCCGACCTGGTCGACGGCCTCGCCCAAAACGTTGATGTACTTCTGGATGATGGGATCCCTGGTGATATGGGAGAAGCTGGTCAGGGAGCCGATGCGGATATTCTCGTTTTCGTCGATGGAAACGCCCCGCAGCTCGTCGAGCATATAGATGGAGATCAGCTCCACGCCTGCCCGCTTGCCCTCACGCATCTGCACCAGCACGTCGGAGCCGCCGGCGATAATGTGGGCCTCCGGATGGGCCAGACGGAGCGCTACCGCATCCTCCACGCTCTTGGACTCGTAATAGGCTTTCATATCATACATGGCTTAGTTCTCCTTTCTCCACGGGTCATTGATGAGCCCCTCCTCGGAGAAGCGCTTGAAGAGGATGTGCGGTGTCATCGGTGCCTGGTCGATGGCAACGCCGGTGGCGTTGAGGATGGCGTTGCGGATGGCCGGCGCTACAGGGCAGGCAGGCGGTTCGCCCAGAGCCTTGGTGCCGAAGGGGCTGGTAGGCTCGGGATTCTCCACAAACTGGGCCTCCAGATGGGGATGGTCCATGGTGGAGGAGAGCTTGTAGTCCAGCAGGTTGTTGTTCAGCGGCTTGCCGGTCTTTTCGTCCCAGAGGAGCTGCTCAGACAGGGCGTAGCCGATGCCCATGGACATACCGCCGTGGACCTGAGCCTCCGCCAGCTGCGGGTTGATGAGCTTGCCGCAGTCGTGAACGTTGATGATCCGGTCTATGGTCACACGGCACATAGGAATGTCCACCGTGACCTCGGCGCAGCAACAGCCGAAGGAATAGGCGTTGTTTCTGATCTGGTAGGTGGATTCAGCGGTGATATGCTCGGAGTGGGTCAGGCTGTAGAAAGCTTCCGTCGCCAGATCCTTCAGGCTGACCAGAACACGGCCGTCGGAAAGGCGGACGATATTGCTGTCGATGATGTCCATGTTGTGGTAATCACAGCGGGTCAGCTCTTTTGCGTAATTGAGGATCTTTTCTTTCAGAATGTTGCCGGTCTGGGTGATGGAGAAGCCCACCACGTAGGTCTGACGGGAGGCGTAAGCGCCCAGGCCGAAGGGCGTCACGTCGGTATCCTGGTTGGAAATGACGTGGACGTCGCGGTAGTCCTTGATGCCCACCACGTCCGCCGCCATCTGGGCGTAGGCCGTATCGGCGCCCTGACCGATCTCCGTCTCACCGACCTGCACCTGAATGGAGCCGTCCTGGTTCAGGACCATGCGGCAGGAGGAGTGCTCCAGGGAGATGGGCCAGACGGCGGTGTTGTACCAGAAGGGCGCAATGCCGATGCCCTTGCGGATATCGCCGGTCTGATGGGAATATTCCTCGTGCTTACGGTCATAGTCCATGTAGGCCACGGCCTTGTCAAAGCACTGGTTGAAGGAATCGTAGTAGTTTTCATTCTTGGAGAAGCCGTCCACGTAGCCGACTGGCATGATGTGCTCCCGGCGGAATTTCAGGGAATCCACGCCCAGGGCCTTGCAGATGTCCTCAATGTGGCACTCGTGAGCCCAGGAAGCCTGAGGCATACCGTAGCCGCGCATGGCACCTGCCGTGGAACGGTTGGTATAGACGGTGTAGGCGTCGCAGTCAAAGTTGTCGCAGGGATAGAGCTGGGGGAAGGAGCCCATTGCCTTGGCGACGATGGAATGGCCGTGGGAGGCGTAGGCGCCCTGGTTGGAGAACAGCTCTGCTTTCCGGGCGACAAAGGTGCCGTCGGGACGGAGCCAGGAGACCAGATGGAAGCGGATGGCGTGGCGGACACGGTTGGACACGAAGGTGTCCTCCCGGGGGATGTCGATCTTGACCAGGCGGCCGCCCAGCTGCATGGACAGCCAGGCTGCCAGCGGCTCATAGAGGGTGTCCTGCTTGTTGCCGAAGCCGCCGCCGATGTAGGGCTTGATGATGCGGACCCGGCCCCAGTCGATGCCCAGCGCCTGACCGACGGTGCGGCGGACGATGTGAGGGATCTGGGTGGAGGAGACAACGACGATCTTGCCCGACTCCTCATAGGCGTAAGCCACATGGTTTTCAATATGGCAGTGCTGGACGGTGGGGGTGTCGTACCACTTGTCCACGCAGATGAGGCCCGGTTCCTTGATGGCCTCCTCATAATTGCCCTTGCGGCTCTGGGTGTGCTTCAGAATATTGTTGGGGTATTCCTCGTGGAGCTGGGGCGCGCCGTCCTTCATGGCCTCCTGCACGTCGAGGACGAAGGGCAGCTCCTCATATTCCACCTTGACGGCACGGGCAGCCTGGGCGGCGGCGACCTC
>CAMGRA010000124.1 GCA_946061345.1 uncultured Clostridia bacterium
ATTGTTGCCGTGAAACGGCCCTGAAAGCATCCTGGATTGAGCCGGATGCGTCGGAGGGAGGGAAATCAATGTCTGAAATCCGTGTCAAAGAGAACGAGTCTTTGGAGAGTGCTCTGAAGCGCTTCAAGAGAAGCTGCCAGAAGGACGGCGTCATCGCCGAGGTCAAGAAGAGAGAGCATTACGTAAGCCCGAGTCTCAAGCGGAAGCAGAAGTCCGAAGCTGCGCGTAAAAATAAGAGAAGAGGCTATTGATTTTCCGCATTCTCGAATTTTAAGCTCCCTGCAAATTGCAGGGAGCTTTTTTGTTGCATTCAGCGTTATTTTATTGTAAGATAATGAGAGAATAAGGGGGCATTGTTATGCTGAATCTGACGAATCGTGTCATTTGCGCCCTGGAACAGGGAGAGAACGTTGTCCTGTGCACCATTCTGGCAAGCTCCGGCTCCTCACCCCGGGGAGCAGGCACCCGTATGGCGGTATTTGCCGACGGCAGCACCTGTGGTACTGTCGGCGGCGGCGCGGTCGAGTTGATCGCTGCCAAAGAGGCTTTTGAGGTTATGAAAACGGGCCAGACCCGCGTCCGGGCCTTTTGCCTCGCGCCGGAGCAGGTTGCCTCCATCGGCATGATCTGCGGCGGCAACGTAACGATCTACTATCAGCTTTTGACGGCGGTGGAGCTGCCGACACTTTATGAAATGCGCACCGCTTTGATGACCAACGCCAATAGTTGGCTGTATCTGAAAATCACCGGCGGCGTTGTGGAGGAATTCCGTATCCTGGACCAGGCTCAGGCGGCTTCTGAACCGGAGCTTTTTACCACCCGCGCCGTTTTGTGCAAAGGAGAGCCCTTGCGCTATGCGGAGCCTCTGGTGCGTGCGGGCCGCGTCTATGTATTCGGTGGCGGCCATGTGGGTCAGGCACTGGTGCCGGTTCTTGCCAATGTTGGCTTCCGCGTTACCCTGTATGACAATCGCCCGGAGCTGGCAAATTCATCCCTTTTCCCGGCAGCGGAGCAGGTCATCCTCGGCGACTACGGTGATGTTTTCTCCCACGTGACCCTGACGGAAAACGACTATGTGGTCATTATGACGCCCGGACATCAGGGAGATTATATGCTGCTGGAGCAGGTCCTGCGGGTAAAAACGAAGTACGTCGGCTGCATCGGAAGCCGCCACAAGATCGCCCGTACCCAGCAGCTTTTGCGCGAGGCGGGCATCAGTGAAGAGGCCATTGCCTCGGTCCATTCGCCCATCGGTCTTCCGATCTCGGCGGAAACGCCTGCGGAGATCGCCATCAGCATTGCAGCGGAGATGATTCAATGCAGAGCGGAAAAATAATGCAGTTCTGGTCGGCAGAGGCGGTGGGCTTTATGGCCGATGCCACGGAATACAGCGATTTCCATCGAAAGCTGACGGAGATTCTGCTGCCCTATCTGCCGAAGGACGGACATATATGCGACGCCGGCTGCGGCTTGGGTGCCCTGGGGCGTGAACTGTCCGCCCACTGCGCACAGGTGACGGCCATTGACAGCTCGGAAATTGCCGTCGCGGCGGCAAAAAGCAAGCCGCTGCCGGAAAATACGGAGGTCATCTGCGCCGATCTGCATGAGGTGGAGCAAACCTTCGACGCAATGATATTCTGCTATTTCGGCCGGATCGGGGAAATTCTGAATATTGCCGGGAAAATCTGTCGTGGAAAAGTCATTATCATCAAGCGAAGCTGCGCAGAGCACCATTTTTCTTTGAACAGGCCCTCCCGCAGCTATGCACCGGACAAGACTCGGGAAACGTTGGACAGGCTGGAGATCCCGTGCCTGCAGCGGCATTTGTCTCTGGAATTCGGACAGCCCTTTCGTTCGGTCAGTGACGCAGTGGCTTTTTTTCGGCTTTATGACCACGGCACGGAGCCTGTGACGGCGGAACGGGTCCTGCCCCGCCTGCAGCCCATCAGCCATCCTACCTACCGCTATTATCTGTCGGAGCGCCGGGAGATGGAGCTTTTTGTTCTGGATGCCGCAGATATTCGTGCCGGACAAAAGGACGCAGCTTCCGCAGCGCTCATATAAGTCAAATAGAGGGTGCGTTCGTGATAGAACGCATCCTCTTTTATACGCGGACTTTTTGTCTGTTGGTCATTTGATATAGTTCCTCAGCGGCAAGGCGGGCCTTGGCGACGATATCACCGCAGTTTTTGGGGAAACAATAGTAGAGCATATCCGGCTTGCCGATGCAGATAACATCCCCGATCTCGTACCAGTAAAAATCGGAATAGAGACTGTAGGACGCAGCCGGCTTTTGCCGGTAATCCAGCTTGCCGCCGCCTCCAACCAAATGGAATCCATCGGCATCATGGGTCAGGCGGCCCTCACCGACCATATAGATGGCTTTGGTATCCCGCAGGATCCCGATGTCCACAGCCACCTCAAGCCGATAGGAACCGTCTTCCAATTCCTTGTGTACGCACTCCCGCTCCCATCGATACCAATCCGGCACATGGGTAAACCTCGCCTCGCCGCTCACTGCGCAAAGTGTCCCGTTTTCCGTCAGCTCATAGGCATGGCCGCAGTGCTTGCAGGCAATGGTCACGCCTTTGCCCTCCATTTCACCCTCCTGAAGGCAATGGGGACATTTGTAAAGCACTCGGTTCAGATGATCGGCACGGAAAGGCTCTGTGACCTTCAATGCGTGCTCCTGCTGCCAACGAAAATTGTCAAAGGTAAAGCGTTCTTTGAGCACGGCGGAGAGCTGGGCAGGGGATTTTTCTGCGATCTCATCGGGAGAGAGAAGGTATTCCACCTCTGCGCTGACGGGCACGTCGCGGAGCTGAAGGTTGTTATAAAGAGGATCGCGCAGAAAAGCGCCGTAGGTTCGCACCATTACCACGGGGACATTCAGCAATTTCAGGCATTTTCCGACACTCTCCGGCAGGGGCGTGGCGGTACCGTCAAAGCTGTAGCTGGCCTCGGGAAACATGAGAATGGAGCTTTTCAACTGGCGGACGGCGTAAACCATATCGCGTACCAAGGCGTAGTCGGTAACGAATTTTGCCGTGGGAATACAGCCAAGACTGCGCATGAGCCACTGCTTTCCGACAAAGCCGTCAGAGGTGCAGACGATGCTCAGCGGGCGCGGATAGAAGATCCGTGAGGCAATTTTCAGATCGATAAAGCTGGAGTGATTCATCAGGATCAGACAGGGTTCACTGCTTTTCAATTGCTCCATACCGATACTGCGATAAGAAAAGTGTACCTTTTTCAAATCGGATGCAGACAGAAGCCGTACCAGGGAACGGAGCAGAAAGCCGGGGCGTTTTGGCTTGGGGCGTTTGGACTTGGGAAGCGCCAGAACCTCCTCATAGCTCAGCGGCACTGTTTTAATTCTCATGGTGTCCTCCGAATTGCAGAATTTGTAATTTTTTTGTCATTATAACACAGAAAACGGATTTTGCGCAATATTTGAGAAAAACTTCTTGCATTTTCTGAAAAACGTGCTATAATAACCGTGCTACGGAGGCTTAGCTCAGCTGGTTAGAGCG
>CAMGRA010000125.1 GCA_946061345.1 uncultured Clostridia bacterium
CAGGAGGAGACGGGGAAGTCCTCCGCGTCGGTGACGAAGGAGAGGACCGTGCTGCTGTTGGCAAAAAAGGAGGTAAGCTGAGAGGCAGCGTCGGCAATGATATCCTCCTTGCTTTTTTCTGAGCTGTAGGAGATGCTGGTGGTGTCGGGGAAACGGAACCGTGAGAAGGCGATCTCATGGAAGCCCCGGTTGGCCAGCTCCCGGGCGATCTGCATTAAAAACGACTGCACGTCCTCATTGGCCGGATCCAGCCAGTAGCAGCCGTTCTCGTCCATCCACAATGCGCCGCTGGACAGGGGAAGTCCACAGGACTGATGGTCCAGAGCGAACACCGGGTCAGAAAAGGCGGGGATCTCTGCGATGAGGTAAAAACCGTTGTCGGAAAGGTAGGAGATCATCTCGTCGATGACGGAAACGGCTACATCCGCTTTCGGCGCACCGGCGATGGAGGAAGAATAGTAGAAGTTGCCGAAGATGCTCTTGAGCTGGATCATGACGGCGCAGGGCTCCTGGATGGCCTTGAGCTCCTCAAACACCGCCTCCGGCTTTTGCAGCATGGCCGTGGTGATATAGTAGCCGCCCATCTCCCGGATGGACTTCTCCACCGGCGCGCCCTGGCTGTAGACGATCTGCGGATTTTCCACCACAGGCCGCGGCTGGGACACGGAAGGAGCGGTGGCTTCCGACGTTTCCTGAGAGAGGCTCAGATGGGCACCGTCCCGGTCATAGAGGATGTACGGCTCCAAATAGATGGTCATGACGATGCTGACCACCAGCAGACAGCCCGCCAAAATCAGAAGGGCGCGCAGGAGCTTTTTGAGCCGTATTTTATTGCGGTAGGAGATTCGTGCCATAACGCGGCCTCCTTACAGAATGATTTGCTGGAATTACCGGGCATCAACATTGGTGCAGCGGGCCAAAAGGCAGCACCATTCGTCCTTGTGGCGGCTTTCCGTAACGCTCAGGCCGGCCTGCTCGATGGCCTGTCGCACTTCGGCCTCCCGTTCGTTCAGGATGCCGGAGCAGAGAAAGGTCCCGCCGGGCCGCAGAAACCGGGGGATGACGGGCATGAGCCGCACCAGGACACCGGCGACGATGTTGGCGCAGACGATGTCATAGCCGCCCCGGGCCAGTTCCTCCATCCGGCTGCGGTCGGTGATAACGTCGCCGGTGCAGGCGCGAAAACGGGTCTCGTCGAAGCCGTTTCGCAGGGCGTTTTCCCGGGCGATGTGCTCCGCCGCCGGATCAATGTCGATGCCCACGGCGCTTCCTGCGCCCAGACGCAGAGCGCAGATGGACAGGATGCCGCTGCCGCTGCCCAGATCGGCGACCCGTTCGCCGCCTTGGATCAGCGTCTCCAGCGCGCACATACACATACTGGTGGAGGCGTGGGCGCCGGTGCCGAAAGCCAGGCCCAGGTCGAGCAGCACCGGCAGACGGCCCTGCAGGTCGTCCACCGTCATCCACTGGGGCACGACCAGGAGCTTTTCTCCCACGGGCAGGGGGCGGTAGTTCTGCTTCCAGGAGTTTTCCCAGTCCTCCCCGGGGATCGTCTCCAGCTTTAATGTCAATGGGCCGAAATCACAGGCAGGATAGCGGGCGGGAAGTCCGGCAAGCAGCTCACGCAGCCGAACCAACTCTGTTTCCGCCGACGGCTCCTCCAGATACAGCCGCACCTGGGACAGACCCTCCATCCGCTTGCGCAGGTCATTGTCCACATAATCCCAATATTGCTGAGAGGTCTCCAGAAATTCCCGGAACTCCTCACTGTCGTCGATCATCAGGCTGTCAAAGCCTGCCTCGCTCAGCTCTGCGCAGAGCAGCTCCACGCCGCCGGACGCGGTGCGGATCGTCACTTCCAACCACTGCATTGCAAACGCCTCCTACACTATCTTTTCTATTCTACTAAATTCTGCGCCGAATAACAAGCCAAAAATTCTTTTCCTCTTTTATTTTCCTGAAAATCGTGTATAATGGAAAAAGCGAAAGGAGAAAAAGCATGACTGAAAACATTGTTCTCGCCCCGGGCGTGACCCTGCGGGCGATGCAGACCGATAAATTCAAGACCGCCTGCTTCAGCGTCAATTTCCTGCGGCCCCACTGCGCCGGGGACGCGGCGGCGGATGCCCTCCTGCCCAGTGTTCTGCTCCGCGCCACGGAGCGTTACCCGGATATCCGGAGCATCTCCGTCCGTCTGGATGAGCTTTACGGCGCCACCTTCGGCACCCTCCTGCGCCGCAAGGGCGAGGTGAAGCTCGTGGGCTTCTACGCCGATTTCATCGAGGAGGCCTTTTTGCCCGAGGGCGAGGAGGTCTTTGTCCCCATGGCGGAGTTTTTGGAGCAGGTCCTCTACCATCCCCTGACGGAAAACGGCGTTTTTACCGCCCGGGCCGTGGAGGGGGAGAAGCAGAACCTCATCAACGCCATTGAATCCGAGCTCAACGACAAGCGCACCTACGCGGTGACGAAAATGCTGCGGACCATGTGCGCGGGAGAGGCCTATGGGGTGCCGCGGCTGGGCGACGCGCAAAACGTGCGGGCCATCACGCCGGAGAGCCTTTGGACCCACTATCAGAAGGTCCTGACGACTTCCCGCGTGGAGATCTTCTACGCCGGACGGAGAAGCCCGCAGGAAGCGGCGGAAGTCCTCTCCCGCGTGTTTGCAGGCCACGGCTGCCTGTCGCCTGTTCCGGCCCGGACGGAGGTCATTCGTCATGCCGATACGGTGCGGGAGTTCTCCGAGGCCATGGACGTGACCCAGGGCAAGCTGGTCCTGGGCCTGCGGACGGGCGTCACCGTATCCGAACCGGAATTCCCCGCCCTGCTGCTGCTCAACTCCGTTTTCGGCGGCAGTATGAACAGCAAGCTGTTCCGCAACGTGCGGGAGAAGCTGTCTCTGTGCTACTATGCCAATTCCAGCATCGAAAGCTACAAGGGTGTCATGGTGGTCTCCTCCGGCATTGCCTTTGAAAACTACGAAACGGCGAAAACGGCGATCCTCCGCGAGCTGGAGGCCTGTCGGCAGGGCAACATCACGCAGGAGGAATTGGAGATCTCCCGCCGCCTGGTGCTGTCATCCCTGCGTATGTCCATGGACTCGCCGGTGCAGCTGGACGAATATTACATCGGTGCCGCAACGGCACCCCGGGATGATCTGCCCGTGCTGATGGAGAAAATCTCCGCCCTCACAGTGGAGGATCTCCGCCGCGCGGCCCAACGTCTCACACCGGATACGATCTTTTTCCTCAAGGGGGTGCAGGGATGAACTATGTTGCCTTTCCCCGGATCGGCGAGGGCTATTTTGAGGCCCGTCTGCCCAACGGTATGCTGCTCCGCGTGGTGCCCAAGCGGGGCTTTGCCCAGAAATACGCCTTCATCGGCGTGGATTTCGGCTCTATCGACACGTCCTTTTCCCTCGACGGCAGGCGCTGCCGGGTACCCGACGGCATTGCCCACTATTTGGAGCATAAAATGTTCGACCTGCCCGACGGCAACGCCATGGACGGCTTTGCCCGCACCGGCGCCAACTGCA
>CAMGRA010000126.1 GCA_946061345.1 uncultured Clostridia bacterium
GTGCTTTGTTAAGGAGGTCAGTATGATTAGTACAAGCAGTAACAAGATTGATGAATTTGTTGTGCCCGATGAGATCGAAACCTATGCTCAGCCATCCCAAGGACACCCACTGGTATCCAGTGTTCTATGTTATGGCAAACACGGGGATGCGAGTCGGTGAGATCACCGGGCTTCGCTGGAGCGACATTGACTTGAAAAAGGGCATTATCCGAGTCAACCACACGCTTGTTTATTATAATCACCGTGACGAAAAGGGATGCTACTTTTCCATCAACACGCCCAAGACAAAAGCCGGTGAACGAGAAATCCCAATGACCGAGGGGGTGAAACAAGCCTTCTTAGGATAAAGGAAGTTTGGCTTTTCCGCCTTTTTCGCGGCGCTCCGGCTTGAAAAACTGTCGGTAGTATGCTAAAGTATAAAAGTACTACAGTAAAATCTGTGAAAAAAGCAGAAAAAGGGGCTTCTGCAGTTATATTTCAAGGAGATCGTTATGGAACGCATTACCAGCAGCCAAAATCCGCTTCTGCGGCATATCCGCAAGCTCCAGTCCTCCGGGGCCTATCGGCGTCAATGGGGCGAGTTTGTCGGCGACGGCTTCAAGCTGTTGGATGAGGCGCTGCGCTGGTATCCCAAGCTCAAGACGGTCATCGTCTCCGAGAACTGTGCATTGCCGCCTCTGCCGGACCGGGTACGCCGCGTTGTGATCCCTGATTCTTTGATGATGTCCCTTTCGGAAATGAAAACGCCCCAGGGAGTGCTGTTTACCTGCGAGCTTCCCAAAGCGGAGGCACCCAAGGTGGAAAAGGGGATGCTCCTCCTTGACCGCATCCAGGACCCGGGCAATCTGGGCACCATCCTCAGGACGGCGGATGCCCTCGGCGTCAGGGTGCTTCTGACCAACGGCTGCGCCGACGCTTACAGCCTGAAGACCCTGCGGGCCTCAATGGGCGCGGTGTTACGCACAATACCGCGCAGCGCTTCCATGGATAGTATTCTGACAGCCTGTAAAGAAAACGGCATCCCCATTGCGGCGACTTCGCTGACCCGGGACGCGGTGGACATCCGTACGATCGCACCAGAGGATCACCTGATGGTCATCGGCAGCGAGGGACAGGGTGTCTGCAAGACGCTCCTGGCCGCCGCGCAGACCCATGTGATCATCCCCATGGAGCCGCGCTGTGAATCCCTGAACGCCGCAGTTGCCGCGGCGATCGTCATGTGGCAGATGAAACGCTGAACAGGGAAAGAGAGATGGAGATATGCTCAAACATTGGATCTGGCTGACCACCCGGGAGGGTATCGGCACCCGTGGCTGTGCTGCGCTGCTGCGCCTATATGGCTCTGCGGAGGAAATCTATGCCAGGGACGAGTCTGCTTACCGCAAAACAGAGGGCTTTGAACGCCGCTGGCTGCGCTCCCTTTCGGACAAGTCTCTCGAGGGCGCGGAAGAGATTCTTTCCCTTTGTGAGCAAAAGCAGATCAGCATTCTTACCTACGCAGACTCCGCCTATCCGCAGCGGCTGAAGAATATCGCTGATCCGCCTGCTGTCCTCTATTACAAGGGGACTGTTCCCGATTTTGACCGGGAGGCTGTCATCGCTGTAGTGGGAAGCCGTCGCTGTACGCCCTACGGCATGATGCACGCCAAGCAATTCGGCCGTCTCATCGCCAACAGCGGTGGTGTTGTGATATCCGGCGGAGCAAGGGGCATTGACACCATGGCTCTGCGTGGTGCGCTGGAATCCACAATGCCGGTGGTCTGTGTCTTGGGCTGCGGTGTAGATGTGGCCTACCCGAGGGAGAATAAGGCCCTTTTTGAGCAAATTGCGGCCCATGGCTGTGTCCTCAGTGAATTTCCGCCGGAAACGCCGCCGGAAGCGCGGAATTTTCCCGTGCGCAACCGGCTGCTCAGTGGATTATCTCTCGGCGTTCTTGTTGTGGAGGCACCTAATCGCAGTGGCGCGCTGATCACCGCGAACCTGGCTCTGGAGCAGGGCAGGGATGTTTTTGCCGTGCCGGGCAATATCGGCGTCAAGGCCTGTGAGGGCAGCAACCGGCTGATCCGGGAGGGCGCTTCCATGGTGGAAGACGGCTGGGAAGTCCTGCGGGAATATTCCTGCCGCTTTCCGGGAAAATTGGAAGACGGCAGGAGCAAGGATGCTATGCGCCGCATCTTTCAGGCGCGCTACGGATTGGCTCTGCCGGTCTATACGCCGGTGGTGTTTTCCGACACTCCCGACAAAAAAGTCGTTGACAATCCCGCGCCAAAGCCTTATAGTGACGAAAAAGAGCTTCCTGCAAACCTGAGTGAGGACGAAAAAGCGGTCCTGGCCCTGCTTTCGGACAAGGCTGTACATTCCGACACCCTGGTTGCCGAGAGCGGTCTGCCTGCCCAGCGGGTAACGGCTGCACTGACACTGCTGCAGATCAAGCAGTTGGTGCTCAAGCTGGCGGGCAATTATTATCAAAGGAAATTTTAATGTAAATCGGAGGTTCCTTTATGGCAAAGGGAACAAATCTGGTCATTGTTGAATCACCATCCAAGGCGAAAACCATTGGTAAATATCTGGGCCCGGATTATAAGGTGGAGGCCTGCATGGGCCATCTGCGCGACCTGCCGAAAAGCACGATGGGTGTGGATATTGAACACGATTTCACCCCGGAATACGGTCCCCTCGAGGGCAAAGAGTCCATCATCTCCTCTCTGCGCACGGCAGCGAAGAAGGCCGACTGCGTCTATCTGGCGACAGACCCTGACCGTGAGGGCGAGGCCATCTCCTGGCATCTGAAGGAGCTTCTGGGCCTGCCCGACAGCAAGACCAAGCGCGTCACCTTCAACGAAATCACGAAAAATGTCGTCCAGCGAAGCATTGAGCAGCCCAGGGATATTGACTATGACCTGGTGGATGCCCAGCAGGCGCGGCGTATCCTGGACCGTATCGTGGGCTATCAGCTCAGCCCGCTGCTGTGGAAAAAAGTCCGCCGCGGCCTTTCCGCGGGACGTGTTCAGTCGGTGGCGACGCGCCTGGTGGTGGAACGGGAGCGGGAGATCGAGAACTTCAAACCCAAGGAGTTCTGGACCCTGGATGTGACCCTGCGCTGCCTGGACAAGCCCGGCAGCTTCACCGCCCGTTACTACGGCGACGGCAAGAAGCGGGAGCTTCACACGGAGGAGGAAACGGACCGCATCATCGCCGACATCCGCGACGGCGCGTTTACCATTCAGGACATCAAGCGCTCGGAAAAGCGCCGCTCTCCGACACCGCCCTTTATCACCTCCACCCTGCAGCAGGAGGCCTCGCGTAAGCTGAATATGACACCGCGCCGCACCATGGCCATCGCCCAGCAGCTCTATGAGGGCGTGGACATCACCGGCGAGGGGACCATCGGCCTTATCACCTATATGCGTACCGACTCTCTGCGTCTTTCTGAGGAGGCCCTCGCTGCGGCAAAGGAGCTGATCCTCTCCCGCTACGGAGCAGCCTATTATCCCGGTTCGCCGCGCCGCTTCCGCAAGAAGGAGGG
>CAMGRA010000127.1 GCA_946061345.1 uncultured Clostridia bacterium
GAAAGGCCCAGCTCGGCAAACAGCAGCTCGAAGCGCCGCACCAATACCGTGTCCCGGGTGATCTCGCCCCGCTCAAAGGCCTCCCACTGAGCCTGGTTCAGCTCACTGTAGCGTTTCAGCAAGGCAGGCATCGGCTCCAGGCCGATGTCCCGGAAGGCTTTGGCGATGGCGACCCGTTCCGCCGCGCCGAAGTCCAGCAGGGTATCGTCCAGGTCCAAAAAAATAGTTCGGTACATGGCAGACCCTCAGAACAGCGCGGCAAGCATCCAGTCCCGCAGCAGCGCCACGGCGAAATAGCCTGCCGTCATGCCGGCGATCATCACACCGCAGACCGCCGGGGTCAGACGGATGCTGAACACCTGCGTCACCAGAAGGAAAAAGGAGATGGCCCACGCCGCAAAGCTCACAGCGCAGAAAACGGTGAAGACGGTCTGGTGGAACAGGGACAGCACCACGGACAACGCCACGAAAGTCATGGGCAAGACGGCGCTGACACCGATAGCCGCCACCACACTGCGCACATCCACCCGCATCCGGGCCATGGCGGTCAGAGCGTAAATCAGAAGGAAGGTCAATACCGCCGCGATGACAGGGGCGAAAAGCCCGGTGACGAGCCACTGGACGGCGGCCCGGGTGATCCTGCTGGCGGCGTAGCGCAGGGTCAGCAGCAGCACGGACAGCAGGCTCACCGCCACCGACGCCAGAAGCAGGGTCAGGCCGCTGCGGAAGTCCCGGCGTTCGGCGCTGCGCCGAATGGCGTCCACAGGATCTTTCAGACAGCCGATCCAGAGTTTGAGGAAGCCGTCGAGGGAGCGTTCCGCCCGCACACGGCCGGTGGTCTTTGTTTCACAGGAGCAGACGCCGCTCTCCGGCAGCGGTCTGCCGCACTTGTTGCAATAGCCTGCCATAGAAGTCCCTCCCAAAAACGTTCTTTCCCAATTATTATAAAAAGAATCGCCGCCGGTGTCAATCCTCGGATAAATTTTGCAGCCCCCCCTTTTCACGGCGGCAAACACATGATATAATACATAAATAACTATCAGTTTTCCGGAAAGGAGGGCTGGCATTGAAAAAACTTCTGTGCCTGTTGCTCTGCCTGTGTCTGCTGAGCGGCGGCGTTGTTTCCGCTGCCGAGGGCGGCGAACTGGCAGCGCGGATGGACGACTTCATCGACGAAAACAACCTGGACGGGGACAATTTTGCCGTCATTTATTATAATCCTTCCACAAAAGAGGAGTATACCTATAATGAGACAGCTTTTCTGCCTGCGGGTGAGACCTGGCTCCTGCCGCTGCATATGTATTATTACGAGCAGGAGACCGACGGTGCCTTCGACCCGCCCCGGGAGGATCCGCTGTTTGTCTATACTATCGGAGGCATGACCCTGGAGGAGTGCCGGTATCACAGTATCCTGCTGGGGGAAAACGATGTCTCCCTGCAAATGCGGGACAATTTAGGCACCCGTGAGCAGTACCTGCTCCTTATCAACAAGACCTATGGTCACTGCGACCCGGACCGGCTCCCTGACAGCTATTTTTCCGGCGGCTGTTACAGCGCGGAATTTCTGATGAACTGTATGCGCACCGTCTCGGAGCGGCCGGAGAAATTCGGCAACATGATGAAGAATTTCAGCATGGTCCAGACCGGGGACGGCCTGGCAGCCTACGGATACCCCTACAATCTGGTCCATATCCGCGGTGCCCAGGACGGCTTTGTCTGTGACCTGGGGGAGATCAGCGGCCCGACCACCTATCTTCTGGTGTGCTTTGCCTCGGAGGATGTCGGCGGTGACGAGCTGGTGGCCCGGGTCAACGCCCTGTTCTGCAGCTATGTGGAGGAGCAGAGCGGCATCGTCGCGGAAAGCACCGTGCCGCGGACAGACCGCGAGCGCAACGACACGGACTTTATCGTCGGCTCCGTCGGCACCCAGGACAATTCGGATGTGCTGCGCTGGATCGCCGTTTCGCTGGGCGCGCTGGCAGCCCTGGCCCTGGTCGTCGGGGTCATCGTCTGGCTCCTCCACCGCCGCAAGGATGACAGGATCTGAGCTTTCCGAAAGCACTCCCGATGATACTCAAAAGGGCGGACAGCTTGTCCGCCCCTTTTCAGTAGGCGCGAACAGTGAAAAGTGAACGGTGAATAGTGAATAACGGAGGTGTCTGCTTCGCAGACGAATGAAAAAATGTGCGCAGAGCGCACACATTACCTGTTCACTATTCACTATTCATCATTCACTGTTCATTGCAAGAAACAACCGCGTTGCGGGCGGCTGATAGCCGCCCCTACATAGTTAAACCCGTGCTGCCGGTAAGATGCCGGCTGCACGGTTTTTTTCGCACTATCAACGGAACTTCTCAAAAAACTTCTTGCGCTTGGGATGGCTGCCTTCGGAGGCATCCTCCAGCTTTTTCAGCAGCTCCCGCTGCTCCTTGCCCAGGTGGGTGGGGGTCTCCACCACCACGGTGACGAACTGGTCACCGCGGTTTTTGCTGCCGATGTAGTAGATGCCCTTGCCCTTGAGGCGGAAGGTGGTGCCGGTCTGGGTACCCTCGCCGATGGAATAGCGCACCTTGCCGTCCAGCGTCGGGACCTCCAGCTCTGCGCCCAGAGCCGCCTGGGTAAAGGAAATGGGCATTTCACAGTACACGCTCTGGCCCTGACGGGTGAAAATGGGGTGCTTACCCACACTCACCGTTACCATCAAGTCGCCGTTGGGGCCACCGTTGGAGCCGGTGCAGCCCTCACCGCGGACCCGCAGGGTCTGACCGTTGTCGATACCGGCGGGGATCTTCACCTTGGTCCTGAAGCTGCGGCGGACCTTGCCCTTGCCCTTGCAGCGGGTGCAGGGGGTCTTGATGACCTTGCCGGTACCGCGGCAGTCGGGACAGACGCTGTCGGACTGCATGGTCATGCCCATGAAGCTCTGCTGGGTGCGGACCGTGCCCCGGCCGTTGCAGCGCAGACAGGTCTCCACGGCGCTTCCCGGTTCGGCGCCGCTGCCGCTGCAGCGATCGCAATTCTCGATACGGGAGGCGGAGATCTCCTTTTCCGTGCCGAAGGCGGCCTCCTCAAAGGTGACTTCCACCCGCTGGCTGATGTCCTCGCCCCGTGTGGGGGCGTTGGAGCTGCGGCGGGAGGACCGTCCGCCGCCGAAGAAGCTGCCGAACAGATCGCCCAGGTCGCCGAAATCGCCGAATCCGCCGAAGGGATTGCCGCCGGCAGCGCCTGCGTTAAAGTTGGGATCCACGCCGGCAAAGCCGAACTGGTCATAGCGGGCACGTTTGTCCGCGTCGGAGAGGACCTCGTTGGCCTCGTTGATCTCCTTGAATTTGGCCTCGGCATCAGGCTCATGGTTGACGTCGGGGTGGTATTGGGCCGCCAGCTTGCGGTATGCCCGCTTGATCTCGGCCTCGGAAGCACCCTTATTAACGCCTAAAACTTCATAATAATCGCGTTTGTTTTCGTTTGCCATGCACTCACCCTCTCTTGGGGATAAAGATAAAACGCATCAGTGAAAAGTGAAA
>CAMGRA010000128.1 GCA_946061345.1 uncultured Clostridia bacterium
TCTCATAGTCCACGCTGAAGCCGGAGTGGCGGGTATAGAAAGCGGGCAGCTCCTTGGTGCCGTAGCCGATAACGGGAACGCCGTGAGTCTCCAGGTATTCCAGCGTCAGGCCGAGATCGAGGATGGACTTGGCGCCGGCGCAGACGACCATGACGGGGGTAGAGGCCAGCTCTTCCAGGTCGGCAGAGATGTCCATGGTAGTCTCAGCGCCGCGATGCACGCCGCCGATGCCGCCGGTGGCAAAGACCTTGATGCCCGCCATGTGAGCGATGATCATGGTGGTGGTAACGGTGGTGGCGCCGTCTTCACCGCGGGCGCACAGGACAGCCAGGTCGCGGCGGGAGGCCTTGGCAATGGCGCCGCCCTTCTTGCCGAAGTATTCGATCTCTTCCTCGGTCAGACCGGCCTTGAGGCGGCCGCCGATGATGGCGATGGTAGCAGGCACAGCGCCGTTTTCACGGATGATCCGCTCCACCTCCAGCGCCGTCTGAACGTTCTGGGGATAGGGCATACCATGGGAAATAATGGTGGATTCCAGGGCAACGACAGGCTTTCCTGCCGCAAGGGCCTCAGCGACTTCGGGTTTGACATCCAAGAATTTGTTCAGCATGATGATATCCTCCTAAAAATTGATGTAACGGAAAGGCTCCGTCCTTATTGACTTTCCTCCATTTTTCTGCGGACCATGTCCGGCGACATGGTCGGGTTGATGGTCTCAGCGCTCTCCACAGCGATGGCTGCCGCAGCGGCTGCCGCCTTTGCAGTTTCCTGCAGGTCCGTGCCCTCCAGGTAGGCCCAGGCCAGCGCCGCCATGAACGCATCGCCCGCGCCTGTGGCGTTTTTCATCTCTGCCGGGAAGCAGGGCTGGCGGAGCATCTGTTCTCTGTCCGCCGCAAAAACGCCGTCCGTTCCCAGGGAAATGAACACCCGGTGCAAACCCGTGTCCAGCAGCGTCTGCGCCGCCTTTTTCAGGCTCTCATCATCGGTGATCTGCACGCCGGACAAAAGCTCTGCCTCAATACGGTTGGGCTTGAGGGTGTGGAGCTTGCCCAGAATGGGCCGCAGCTTCTCCGCCTTGGTCGTGGAGACCGGGTCTGCGAAGATCGGCGCGGTGCAGTGGTCTGCCAGATAGCGCAGGGATTCGGCGGGGATGTTGGTGTCCACCACCACGACCTGGGCGTTGTTCAGCATCGGCAGATTCGCCGCCAGATAGGCCGGCGTGATGCGGGCGCAGATCTCCATGTCCGACATGGCCAGGGCCATATCCCCGTCACAGTCGTTGAGGAACAGGTAGGTGGGTGTCGCGCCGCCGGGCACCTGCAGCGCGTGGCTGATGTCAATGCCCAGTTCCCCGCAGGAAGCGGCGATCCGTTGGGCGTAAACATCGTCACCGAACGCGGTCAGGAAGCGCACGTCGATCTCCAGAAGGCTTAAATTGTGGGCGATATTTCGCCCGACGCCGCCCAGACTCAGACGAACCTTGCCGGGGTTGGAATCCTTCGGCACCAGGGGCGCAAAGGAACGTCCGCCAATGTCGATATTCACGCCGCCGACCACGACGGCATAGGAGCCAGTACGCAGGACATAGCCCTTTCCGGCGATATATCCTTTTTTCATCAGATTCGAAATGTGTACGGCGACAGAGGACCGGGTAATGCCCGCCAACTGTGCCAGACGCTCCTGGGAAATCATGGGGTCGGCCTCGATCCATTGGAGGATCTGCCGTTCTCTCTGGGTCATGGGCTCACCTTCCTTTCGAGCTTATTATAAACGATGATTTGCAGAATGTCAATAGGAAATCTAAAGAAAAATAAAGAAAATAATCATTTGTTTATTTCATTCCAGGAAATCGGAAAGCGAGCCGGCTCACCCAGTTCACACAATTGCTTCTCCAGCCAGATAACGTCGTACCATTTTCCCAGTTTGTAGCCGACTTCACGATAGACCGCCATTTGCCGGTAGCCCAGGGTCTTATGGAAGCGGACGGAGGCAATGTTGGCGGAGGTGACGACGGCAAAGACCTTGCGAATGCCCTGGGTACGCAGGATATCCTCGATGCAGGCATAGAGCTGCCGTCCCACGCCCCTGCCGCGGGCGGAGGCATCCAGATAGCAGGAGATCTCTGCGTTCCAGGCATAGGCGGCCCGTTCAAAGGCCCGTCCGGCGTAGGCATAGCCCAGCACCCCGCCCTCTTCCTCCCAGACCAACCAGGGGTAGACGGCGATATGCTCCTCCAGGCGGCGGGTGAATTCCTCCACGGTGGGCGTTGTGTATTCAAAGCTCACCGCCGTATTCCGGACAAAATCATCATAAATTCTCAGCATGGCGGGAACATCTGCCGCCACAGCGCGTCGAATGGACATAGCAACACCTTCTTCATGGGGATTTTACCACACCGGAGCGGTTCGCGCAAGATTTTCGCCGGAAGCCGCCCTTGCGCCGACGCCGGTTATTTGCTATACTATAACTATATTATTTAAATAGAAAGAAAGGAGGCGGAGGCGGATGCTCCGCTGGAAACATATCTCTCTCGGCACACGGGTGGTCAAGACCGCCATCGCCGTGACCCTGTCGGTCTTTTTGATCCGCTTTTTCACCACCGACGACCTTTCGGTCTTTTACGCAGGTTTCGGCGCGCTGATCGCCATGGACACGACCTTTTCCAATTCTCTCCGGCAGGGTCTGACCCAGTTGATCGGTGTGCTGGCAGGTACGGTCATGGGCTATCTGTCGGTGCTGGTGTTCCCGTCCATGACGCCTGCATGGATGGCCGGTCTGGGCGTGCTGCTGCTCATCGTCCTGTGCAACGCCCTGAAGCTGTCCTTCTCCGCGTCGCTTTCCTGTATTATTTTTCTCTCAGCCTGTCTGACGCCGACAGATGACATCGTCCGCGATTCTCTGTTCCGCCTGCGGGACTCCTCCCTGGGCATCGGCATCGCCCTGGCGGTCAATGCCCTGATACGGCCCTACAACAACAAAAAGCGCATCCTTGCCCTGCTGGGAACGCTCCGCGCGCAGATTCCGGGAGAGATCAAGCAGATCGTCGTTCAGGAGCAATTCCCCGATCTGCAGGAGTCCATTGCGCTGCTGCGGCGGCTGGACCGGGAGCTGAACCTCTACCACAGCCAGCATTTTTTCCACCGCAAGCATGACGACGAGGCCCTGCTGCGGGGCTGCTACCAGTTGGCACAGCGGATGCTTCAGGAAATGGAGGCCATCTGCGGCATGGACTGTCTGGGCGATCTGGCTATGGAAAACGCCGCCGTCATGCAGGAGCTTGGAATGGAGCTGCCGGAAGCAGGCTTGCCCGAACGAAAATGCACCCGCCACGACACCATTGTGATGAATTACCATCTGGATAAGCTCCTCAGCGCCTATCAGTATTTAGGCGAAATGATGAAGCTGGCATAAAGCGCTCCCCTCCGGCATAGGTTTCGTCGGAGGGGATTTTTTTGAATTACACCGACCTTGCACTGCGCCGCGCAGGCGCTGCGGAT
>CAMGRA010000129.1 GCA_946061345.1 uncultured Clostridia bacterium
CTGGTGCAGGTCTGGCTGGACCTGACGCTGCCGGATTATATGTCGGAGATCACCACCCTGGTGAAAACCGAGGGCAGCGCCATGAGCGCTGTCCTCACCGCCGGAGGGAAAATGCTCCTGTGTGCGCTGGGCAGTCTGCTGGCCTCCGCCATTGTGGCCTTTTTTGTGGCGCGGATCGCCTCTGACTTCGGCGCACGGCTCCGGCTGCGGCTCTTTGACCGCGTGCAGGCTTTCTCTATGGAGGAGATCGGCGCCTTTTCCACCGCCAGCCTCATCACCCGCTCTACCAACGATGTGACTCAGGTACAAAACGCCGTGGTCATGGGTCTGCAGGTGGTCCTGAAAGCGCCCCTGACCGCCGTCTGGGCCATTTTGAAGATCTCCGGCAAAAGCTGGCAGTGGTCCTTTGCCACGGCGGTGGCGGTGGTGCTGCTGCTGATGCTGGTGGGCGTTGGAATCCTGACAGTGCTGCCGAAATTCAACCGCCTGCAGCTCCTCACCGACGACCTCAACCGCGTCACCCGCGAAAATCTGACGGGCATCCGCGTGGTGCGGGCCTACAACGCCGAAAGCTACCAGGAGGAAAAATTCGAGAAAGCCAACGAGGTCCTGACCCGGACCAACCTCAGCGCTGTCCGCACGCTGCAGTGCCTGATGCCCGGGGTGCAGATGGTGCTTTCCGGCCTGTCCCTGGCCATCTACTGGATCGGCGCAGCTCTCATCAACGCCGCCGCCATGACCGATAAGCTGGGCCTGTTCTCCGACATGATCGTCTTTTCCTCCTACGCCATGCAGGTGGTCATGTCCTTCATGCTGCTGGTGGCCCTGTTCATCCTGCTGCCCCGCGCCCAGGTCTCGGCCAAGCGTATCTGCGAGGTTCTGGATATGTCCCCCGCCATCTTGGACGGCAAGCGCACCTCCGGCGACGAAAATCAGCGGGGCCGTGTGGAATTCCGCCATGTTACATTCAGATACCCGGATGCGGAGGAGGATGTCCTCCACGATCTGACCTTTACCGCCGAACCCGGCGAAACGGTAGCCTTCATCGGTGCCACCGGCAGCGGAAAGAGTACCGCATTGCACCTGATCCCCCGGTTCTACGATGCCACCGAGGGCGAGGTCCTGGTGGACGGGGTCAACGTGCGGGAATACTCCCAGGAGGCCCTGCACAACAAGCTGGGCTATGTGGCCCAGAAGGCGGTGCTCTTCAGCGGAACGGTTCGCTCCAACGTCACCTACGGCGACAACGGACGCGCTGCGGCCACGGACGATGAGATAAACCACGCCATTCAGACTGCCCAGGCGGCGGAGTTTGTGGACAATATGGAACAGGGTGTCGACAGCTTTGTGGCACAGGGCGGCGACAACCTCTCCGGCGGCCAGAAGCAGCGGCTCTCCATTGCCCGCGCTGTCTGCCGCAAGCCGGAGATCTTCCTCTTTGACGACTCCTTCTCCGCGCTGGACTACAAGACCGACCGGATCCTGCGCCGTACCCTGGACAGGGAATGCGGCGACGCCACCCGGATCATCGTCTCCCAGCGCATCGGCACCATCCGCGACGCGGACAAGATCATTGTCCTGGATGAGGGCCGTATGGCGGGTATCGGCACCCACACTCAACTGATGGAAAGCTGCGAGGTCTACCGCCAGATCGCCTATTCCCAGCTTTCAAGAGAGGAGCTGACATAATGCCCGGACCTCATGGACCTAAAAATGTCGAGCGTTCCAGGGACTTTGCCGGCACCTGGAAAAAGCTCCTGCGCTACAGCAGCCGCTACTGGCCTGCTCTGCTCATTGCCCTGCTGGCGGCTCTGGCCGGAACGGTTCTGACCCTGCTGGGGCCGGATAAGCTGTCTGACCTGACCAATTGCATCGTTGACGGGATGCTCACGGGCATCGACATGAGCGCCGTGGCCCGTATCGGCATCACGCTGATCGTCTTTTACCTTGCCAGCCTGCTCCTGTCCATCACCCAGAACGCCATCATGGTCACGGTGACCCAGTGCGTTGCCCGCCGGATGCGTTCGGACATCTCCCGGAAGATCAACCGGCTGCCCATGTGGTATTTCAACCGCCACGCCACCGGCGACATCCTCTCCCGCATGACCAACGACGCCGACACCATCGGCGCCTCCCTCCACACCGGCGCTGCCACGCTTGTTACGGCGGTGACGATGATGCTCGGTTCCCTGGTGATGATGCTCCGCCACAACTGGGTGCTGACCCTGACGGCTGTGGTGTCGACTCTGCTGGGTTTCAGCCTGATGTTCTTCATCATGGGCCGCAGCCAGAAATATTTCGCCCGCCAGCAGCGTCATCTCGGTGAGCTCAACGGCCACATCGAGGAGATCTACTCCGGCCACACGGTGGTCAAGGCCTACAATGGCGAAAAGGCGGCGCGGCAGACCTTCGTCAGGATGAACGAAGCCCTGCGCAGCAGCGGCTTCCGTGCCCAGAGCCTCTCGGGCATGATGATGCCACTGATGAGCTTTGTGGGCAACCTGGGCTATGTGGCCGTGTGCGTGGTCGGCGCATTGCTGACCCTCAACGGCCATATGAAATTCGGCACCATTGTGGCCTTTATGCTCTACATCCGCTATTTTACCCAGCCCCTGTCCCAGATCGCCCAGGCCATGCAGCATATGCAGTCGGCGGCTGCTGCCGGCGAACGGGTCTTTGAGTTCCTGGAGGCCGAGGAGCTTTCCGACGAGAGCGGCAAGCAGCAGACTCTGGAAAACGTGCAGGGCAAGGTGGAATTTGACCACGTGCGCTTCGGCTACGAGGATTCCGACCGGACGGTCATCCACGATTTTTCCACCGTTGCCAAGCCGGGCCAGAAAATCGCTATCGTCGGCCCTACCGGCGCAGGAAAGACCACCATGGTCAACCTGCTTATGCGCTTCCACGAGCTGCAGGGCGGCCAGATCCGCATCGACGGCGTGCCGACGGAGGCACTGACCCGGGAGGCGGTCCACGACCAGTTCTGCATGGTTCTCCAGGATACCTGGCTGTTTGAGGGCACCGTGCGGGAAAATCTGGTCTACTGCGAGGAAAACGTGTCCGACGAGACGATGATACGCGCCTGTAAGGCCGTGGGTCTGCACCATTTCATCCGCACCCTGCCCAAGGGCTACGACACGGTCCTCAATGACCGGGTCAATCTGTCCCAGGGCCAGAAGCAGCAGCTCACCATCGCCCGGGCCATGATCGCCGACCGGCCCATGCTGATCCTGGACGAGGCCACCAGCTCGGTGGATACCAGGACGGAGCTGAAGATCCAGCGGGCCATGGACGCCCTGATGAAGGACCGCACGTCCTTTGTCATTGCCCACCGCCTGTCCACTATCCGCGACGCAGATCTGATTTTGGTCATGCGCGATGGTGATATTGTGGAGAGCGGCACCCATGAGGCGTTGCTGGAAAAGGGCGGCTTCTACGCCGAGCTGTATAACAGCCAGTTTGAGGA
>CAMGRA010000130.1 GCA_946061345.1 uncultured Clostridia bacterium
CCGAAGCTCTTACATAATTTGTCGACTTTCAGCATTGCCATACCTCACACGCGGAAATAGTCCAGCCGCTTTTCCATGCGGCTAAAGAGCAGGGTCAGAATTCCCGTAAAGGCCAGGTAGAACAGACCGGTTGCAAACAGCGGCCAGATGATACCCTCACTTTTGATGAAATCCTGTCCGCGCCACATCAGCTCGTAGACCAGGATCACTCTGGCAAGGGAGGTGTCCTTGACCAGGGTGATGACCTCGTTGGAGATGGGGGCCAGGATGCGCTTGACCACCTGTAACAGCGTCACGCGGAAGAAGATCTGCGGCCGGGTCATGCCCAGGACCTGTCCGGCTTCCGTCTGACCCTTGGGAATGGCTTCGATGCCGCCGCGGTAGATTTCGGAAAAATAGCAGGCGTAGTTGAAAACAAACGCCACAATGGCCGCCATAAACCGCCCTGAGGAGCTGCCGCTCCAGGGATTCCAGCCGAAGATCAGGCCGGGGCCATAGTAGATGATCAGCAGTTGGAGCATCAGCGGCGTACCGCGGACAACCCACACCATGACCCTTGTCAGCATTGAGAGGGGCTTGAACCGGCTCATGGACCCCAGGGCGACCAGAAGTCCCAGGGGCAGAGCGCCGACGAGGGTCAGAGCGAAGATCTCCAGCGATTTTCCAAAGCCCTCGCAAAGGGCGGTAAATACGGTCTGCAGCATATTACTGGGCGATCACGGATTCCTGCACACCGTAAAGCTGGGCCAGCTCCTGCATAGTGCCGTCTGCATAGGCGGCGGCGAAGAACTCATTGAGCTTCTGCGTCAGGTCGGAGCCCTTGCGGAAGCCGACGCCGTACTCCTCGCTGTTGAGGCTGACGGTATAGGTCAGGTTGGGATAGGAAGTGCCCTCGCCGATCATGGCACCGGCCATCAGCAGGTCGATGACACAGGCGTCGCTGGTGCCTGCGCTGACCTCCATGAGAGCGTCAGCCTGGGAGTCAGCCGGGAGATATTCGATGCCCAGAGCTTCCAGCTCTTCTGCACCGGCACTGCCGCCTTCCACGACAAAGTTCAGAGATCTGATGCTCTCCACATCCTGGTACCGGTCAGCCACGTCGCTCTTGACCACGACCACCTGGGCGTTGAGGCAATAGGCGTTGGAGGTGCTCATGGCGTTTTTCACTGCGTCGGTCAGGGTCATGCCGTTCCACACGCAGTCGATGCCCTTGTCATCCAGCTCCATGACCTTGTTGTCCCAGACGATCTCGACGAATTCAACCTCCACGCCGAGGCTTTTGGCGAAGGCCTTTGCCATATCCGCATCAAAGCCGATCCAGCCGCCGTTGCCGTCGGGATAGTCCATGGGTTCAAAGTTCGTGATGCCCACCACCAGTTTGCCCTTGTCCTGCACATATTCCAGGTCGGAGTCATATTCACTCTTGCCGCAGGCGGCAAAGCAGGTCATCATCAGCGCCAGTACCACCATCAGCGCAATTCTTCTCATTGTCTTTTTCATTTGTTTTTCCTCCTCGTTTTCTTTAGCGTATTAGCATATTACCACATTAGCAAGCTAAAGTAAAGAGGTATTTTCCAACAATTTCATCTTTTGTAGACTTGTCCAGTTTTTCCCAGAAAACGGAGGAGTCCTTTATCCAGATATACCAAAACAGCCGATTTCAAGATGAAATCGGCTGTTTGTCTGTTCTTCCTCAGCGGCAAGGCAGCGTACGAAGGGAGCCAAAGTCGAAGGTGCGGTAAAACCGTGCCGGGTCCAAACCGCGCTCCAGGCAGCGGCAAAAAATCTCCGCACAGGCCCGGGCGTCGCTGGATGCCTGGTGATGGTCCAGCTCGATGCCGAGATGATCGCTGACGGTGTTGAGCCTGTGGTTGGGCAGCTCACAGAAGCAGGCCTTTGCCATCCGGCAGGTGCAGGCGTATTGAGCCGTCGGCTTCCAGGAGATCCCATAGCCATGCAGGCACTTTCCCAGCACGCCCATGTCAAAAGGCGCATTGTGGGCCAGCAGTACACCGCTGCTCATGACCGGCTCAATGATCCGCCAAAGCTCAGGAAACGTCGGAGCGCCGTCCACCATAGACGGTGAAATGCCGGTCAGGCTGATATTGAACGGCGCAAAATAGGTCTGCGGATCGACCAGCGTGGCAAATTCCCTGACTACCTCACCATTTTCCACCACGCAGATGCCGATGGAGCTCATGCGGTGGTTTGCGCTGTTGGGTGTCTCCACGTCGAAGGCGATATATCTCTCTGTCATCCATTTCATCTCCCGCAACAATTATAGCACAAAGCCGCCGCAGAAGCAATCACCTGTCCAACGCGGGATTCATATAGTAGATGTTTTTCTGATCCAGGCGCTCTCGGAGCTTCTGCATGGCTTCCCCAAAGCGCTGGAAGTGCACGACCTCCCGCGCCCGCAGGAATTTAATGGCGTCGTTGACATCCGGGTCATCAGAAAGCCGCAGGATGTTGTCATAGGTAGTCCGGGCCTTTTGCTCTGCAGCCATATCCTCCGCCAGATCCGTCACCGGGTCGCCCTTGACCTGCATGGTTGCCGCCGACCACGGAGTTCCTGAGGCAGCCTGGGGATAGATGGCAGCCGTGTGGTCCACGAAATACTGGGCAAATCCGGCTTCTTTCTGCTGCTCGGGCGTCAAATTACGGGTAAGCTGATGCACGATGGTGCCGATCATCTCCAAATGGCCCAGTTCTTCCGTACCAATGTCGGTCAGCAAGCCCTTCAGTTCTTCATAGGGCATCGTATAGCGCTGGGAAAGATAGCGCAGTGAAGCACCAAGTTCTCCGTCAGGCCCGCCGTATTGAGTCAGAACGATGCCTGCCAGCTTTGGATTGGTATTGGCGATCTTCACCGGATACTGCAATTTCTTTTCATAGACAAACATCGCTCATTCCTCCTTCCGGTTGGCCTCATATTCCCAAGGCCACGGGCCCTTCAGCCAGTTGTAGTCGCCGCCCTCCGCCGATGACAACATGGTCAGCGGTCCGAAGGTTTCCTCATGTGCCTTTCTCCCCTCGCGGTAGAGCTTCGCATAATTCTGGAACAGTTCAAAGGCTTCCCGGTCGTCTGGGTGGGTATCCAGATACTCGCCCAGTTCCTGCACTGCAAAACCAAGCGCCTGCAGCTCATGCAGCGGCGTCTCATCCAACGGTTCGTCATTGATCATACCCATGAACGGCAGGTCCAGTCCTGGGAACATGGTCCCGCGCACTACGCCCTTTTTTGCCGGATATGTGGGCGGATTGTTTTGCTGAAAGGGTACAAAGGGATTCGCCAGAGGTGCGCGCGACGGCAGGATGCCGCAATAGGTATCCCGTTCTTTCTCATCCCGGTCGCACACCATGGGCTGTTTTCGCATTTCCAAAATGAATTCCTCCTTTGGGGCTGCCCCTGATTCAGGCTATGC
>CAMGRA010000131.1 GCA_946061345.1 uncultured Clostridia bacterium
TCACGGGAACAGGCAGCAGGGCGCACAGAACCTCTGCGCCGCCCAGTATGTACGCGGAGATGTTGGCCGTCAGCATAAGTGCTGTCAGGACAAAGAACAGCAGTTCCGCCTGACGCTTCCGTTTCCCCGGCGGCAGCAGGCAGCTGAAAATGCGGGGGATCTCATGCTCGCCGGAGTTGATCACCATGTCTGCCGTCAGGCAGTGCATGACGGCACTCAGTGCGAAGGCCGCGGCAAAAGCCAGCAGTCCGCCTATCACTCCCGCGCTCTTGATCAGACAGGGGATCGCCATGACACCGCTGCCGATACCGGTGCCGCAAATCATTGCCGCGCCCTCTGCGACCGTCAGTGTCCTCCCTGCACCCTTCACTACCGTTCCGCCTCCGCGCCGTACCATGTAACGCACAGCATAGTAATGTCGTCGGACTGCTCCGCGCCCTGAACGAAGGCGTCGATGTGGGCGCGGACATCGGTGCACAGCGCCTGCGGCGTGCCGGTCTGCTCGTTGAGCACCTGCTCCAGCCGTTCCTCGCCGTACAGCTCATTGGCGGCGTTGGCAGCCTCGGTGACGCCGTCGGTGTAGACGAACACCTGCGCGCCGGGACTCAGCTGCACCTGGTGCTTCTGGTAGTGCGTGCCCTCCATCCCGGCCAGGATGAAGTTGGGCCGCGTCCGCAGATAGGCAAAACTGCCGTCCTTCTCCCGCAGCAGCGGTGGGTTGTGACCCGCGTTGACATACTCCAGCAGCCCGCTCCGCAGATCCAGAGACCCCAGCCACGCGGTGACGAACATCTCCGCGTCGTTGTTCTCACACAGGCCGTTGTTGGCCTCGGTGAATACCTCCGCGATGTCCCGCCCGCTCTCGGCCAGGTTCCGCAGCAGCGTCTTGGAGCGCATCATGAACAGCGCGCCGGGTATGCCCTTGCCGGACACATCCGCCACCAGGAAGTACAGGTGGTCGCTGTCCGCCAGATAAAAGTCGTAGAAGTCGCCGCCCACCTCCTTGGCCGCGTCCATGGAGGCGTAGATGTCGAAGTCCTTCCGCTCCGGATACGGCGGGAACACCGACGGCAGGCTGGAGCACTGGATCTGCCGTGCGAATTCCAGTTCCCGGTCGATGCGCTGCTCCGCCTCCTCGATGTAGTGCTTCAGGGTATCCACCGTGGCGTTGATGTCGTCGGACAGGGACGCGAACTCCTGATTCTCCCGGACATTGACATGGACGCTGAGGTCGCCGTCGGTGATCTGGGACAGGGAGCCGTTGATCTTGTGGATGTTGTCCACGATCAGCCGCTTGATCAGGAAGTAGATGTGGGTGAACAGCGCCGCGAACACCACCAGTTCCATGAAGATCTGGATGGCGATGGCGATATTGCGGGAGAACATGGCCTCGGTGACGGGGATGGTGGCGATGAGATAGAATCCCTCCGTCATCCGCAGCATACAGTAGGAATCCGTGTTGTTGATCTTGGTCTGGAAGCGGGTATCCGGCTGTACCTCCATGCTGGCCGCTGCGTCGCTGACGGAATATGCGCTGCGCCCGGCGTAGCCGCCGTTGTCGCTGACGATGGTCAGGTCACTGTCGCAGACGATGATACCACCGGCGCGCCCGATGTGGCGGTTCTTCACCGCCAGACGGATCTGATCGGCGATGGCACTCTGGAACTGGTCTGCATCGTAGCCCACCTGGACGAAGCCGCCCTCCGACATGGCCACACCGGCGTATTTCCGGGAGATGCTACTGTCGGCGGACAGGGGCTGGTAGCTCTGGACATAAGTGCTCTCCCCATCCAGCAGGCACAGAAACTCCGCCGACTGGGTGCCGGAGGCCATATCAAAGCCCACGAAGTCCGCCAGCGTGCTCTCGGCGATGATGCCGTTCTCGTCCACGATGTTGATGCCCACCACGCCGTAGCTCTCCGCCAGGGCGTTCAGCTCGTCCCGGGTGCTGTCCGCCGTGACCTTCCCGGCCACGGTCTGCGCGATGCGCAGCAGGTTGTCGTCGGACACATCCCGGACATCCTTCTCTACATCATCCAGATTCAGAGCCAGCAGCTGGTCGGCGTTGGCGTAGGCGATGCGAGTCTGCAGGGCGTCGGTAAAGATGCAGGTGACGGCGAAAGCCGCGATGACGCAGATCAGCAGCAGGAACTGGAACATCTGCGACAGTTGGTAGGCACCCTTGCGGCGTATGACCCGCTCCTTACCGATCATGGCCACCAGCAGTAGGGACAGCATCACGGATACGCCGTTGCACAAGATCATGGGGGCGGCGCACTTTTCCACCACCTGGAAGGCGGCGTAGATGTCGTTCATGTTGGTCAGGAACACCAGTAGCATGTGCAGCACCTCAGTGGTCATGCCGATGGCCAAGCCATAGAACCAGCTGGGTTTCTTGTTGTCGAACATGAAGCGGCGGCAGCCGGCGCCGAACAGACCAGCCAGCACCGTGCCGATGGTACAGGCCAGCTGGCTGAAGGCCCCGGCGCCCCAATAGGTGGCGAACCAGCGGTATGCACCGCCGATAACGCCGGCGATGATGCCCGCCGGGCCGCCGAAGAGCAATCCGGCGGTCAACGGCGCGGCGTTGCGCACGTTCAGCACCGCGCCGTTGACGGAGATGCCCGCCTCGGTGGCCAGCACGGCGACGAGGCCGAACAGCACGCCGATGATGGCCTGCTTCACGCCGTAGCTGAACTTTTTCGTCCACGGTTGACGCTCCGCCATGTACAGAATCACCGACAGCGCCACCGGCAGCAGCGTCATAAATGTCAGTGCCCCGATCTGAATTACAGTTATCATCGTCATTGGGATCATTCCTCCTTACCCTTTGCTGTAGCGTCCTTCAGCGCCGCCTCCACCGCCGCAGCGGTAAGCGGGAACGGGATCAGTCCCGCCGTCTCGCTCTGTATGTGCGGCGGCAGGCCTCGCAGGGCATCCGCCGATCCCATCAGATAGGCGCGTACAGCGGGCTGCTCCTGCCGGACAAAGCGGATCAGCTGCACGCCGTTCATGCGCCTCATCTCTACCTCCGCCAGTAGCAGATCCACCTTGTTGTGAAATGCGCATTTCCCCGCCATCAATGGATCTGCGGCGCGGGTGATCACCGCGCCGGGAAACAATCCCTTCAGGATGCCCTCCAGTGTCGTCAAAAGCACCTCATTGCTGCCAACCACAAGAATATTCATCAGCTTCCGGCCCCCTTCTCTTCTGCGACGGGAAAAAGATTGTACACTCGTTTCATTGCATTTCCCCGTTTTTATGCTACAATATACAAAATACAAAAAAATACAAAGAATCTGTTTTTCAGCCAAACTTTGCGTGTATCATAGTACGCTTCCAAGCGCAACAAAAGTGCAACAGGCAGAAAGGTGTCTCCCCATGTCACTATTCACATACTACTACGTCAGTGCCGCGCTGGA
>CAMGRA010000132.1 GCA_946061345.1 uncultured Clostridia bacterium
TCATGGTGTCCACCATGCCCAGACCGGCGCGCAGAATGGGGACGATCGCCAGCTTCTTGCCCGCAAGGACCTTGACCTTGGCCGTGGCGACGGGGGTCTCGATCTCGACCTCCTTGGTGGGAAGATTGCGCGTAGCCTCATAGCACATCAGTGCGGCGATCTCGCCCACGGCCTCGCGGAACTCCTTGACACCCGTATTCTTATCACGCAGGATGGACAGCTTATGCTGCAAAAGGGGATGCTCTAAGATCTGTACTTTTCCCATATTTCCTCTCCTTCGTTTCGCTGCAGGCGCTCATTGCGCTCCCGTTCCGCCTGCGAAAGCCGCAGATAGTTGGGCTCCAGCACCGCGCCGTCAAAGTCCGCCCCCGTCAGAAGGAGCCTCCTTGCGCACAGCGCCACGCCTGATGCGCGCTGCATCCGTTGGTGTTCCGGCGCCAGACGGCAGCCGGGAACTTGTTCACTGAGGGTATTATAGCATAACTGCGCCCCGTCGCCAACCATTATTTTCGGTTTTTCCAAGTTTTTCAGCTCAGTGGCCAGATCCTCCAGGGAGAGGGCACGGTCCTCCGTCAGGCGGGTCAGCACACCGCCGTGGCAGGAAAACAGCGCGTTATAGACCTGCTGCCGCCGGGCATCCATGGCGCAGCAGATGACGCCGTCAAATTCCGCGGCCTGCTGAGCCATAGCCTCCAGGGTGGACACCCCGACGCAGGGAAGCTCCGCGCCCCACGCAAAGCCCTTGGCAGCGGCCACGCCGATCCGGACGCCGGTAAAGCTGCCGGGACCCGCCGCGCAGGCAACCGCCGTGATATCACCGGGGGTCAGGCCGCAGTTGACCAGAAGATCCTCCGCCGTTTTCATCAGTGTGCGGCTGTGGGTCTGGCCGCAGTTCAGATAGGTCTCTCCCAAGAGCCTGTCCTCCTCCAAAACCGCCGCAGAGGCTGCTTTGGCGGAAGTCTCAAAAGCTAAGATTCTCATAGTCTTGATTTCCTTCAATGGTGATTTCCCTGGTCTCATCGGAGCGCTTCTCAATGCGCACGGTGACTGCATTTTCCAGAGCCTCCTGCACGTTTTCGCTCCACTCCACCGCGCAGACGCCGCCGCGCTGAAGATAGTCCTCCCAGCCGATGTCGAACAGCTCGTCGGCGGAGGAAAGGCGGTACATATCAAAATGGAACAGCGGCAGACGCCCGCCCGGGTATTCGTTGACGATAGTATAGGTCGGGCTGGTGACCCGGGCGGAAATGTCCAGTCCCCGGGCAAGGCCGCGGGTAAAGGCGGTCTTGCCCGCCCCCAGGCCGCCATAGTAGGCGATGATCTCGCCGCCCCGGAGTCGTCTGCCCAGGGCCTCGCCGAGGGCTTCCGTCTCCTCCGGCGAATGGGTAAGGAATCGCATCCCTGCATCACATCCTTTTTCGACGCTATTGTATCACAGGTCGTCCCTGTTCGCCACACTTTTTTATCATTTGCCGCACATCATTGGAATGTTTGACCGGCGGCGGCCTACGGCGGACAATTACAGATTGACAACCGCCGGGGCGGCGTGATAAAATGAGAGTTCAAAAGCTGTCGGCGGGAGGTGAGACTGTGAAGAAGCTGTCGGCAAGAATCGTAGAGATCGCAAAAAAGGGCGATATGCTCCTGTTGGCGCTGTGCGTCGTTGCAACGCTGTTCGGCATCGTCATGGTCTATGCCGCCACCGCCACCGAGGACAACGCCCGCTACATCATCATCCAGAGCGGCTGTCTGGTGGCCGGCGTCATCATCTATTTTGCACTCACGGCCTTTGACATCGACATTTTGGCCGGTCAGCGGACCCTGCTGTTCCTGTTCAACGCCGTCTTTATCGGTCTGCTTCTGGTCTTCGGCATTGAGGGCGAATCCGGCAACCGTGCCTGGCTGTCCTTCCCCTTCCTGCCCTTTAATATCCAGCCTGCCGAGGTGTGCAAAATCACCTATGTCATCATCCTGGCCCGGACCATCAGCGTCAACCGCAACAGGGTCTCCTCTGTCCGCTGTGTCAGCCAGCTGGCTTTCCATATGCTCTTTATCGTCGGCCTGTATATCGTCATCTCCAGCGATACCGGCGTGGCGCTGATCTTTATCTTCATCTTCCTCATAATGGCCTACGCGGGCGGTGTTTCCGTCTGGTGGTTTTTGGCCGGGGCAGGCGCGTTTGCCGTCGTTGCTCCCTATCTGTGGCAGAACATCATGCGTGAGGACCAGAAAAACCGTATTCTCGCCCTCTATGACCCGTCCATCGACCCCACCGGATGGAACGAGCTTTGGCAGACCAACCAGAATCTGAAGGCCTTCCGCAACGGAGGGCTGTCCGGCACCGGGCTTTTCAACGGCACCATGACCAACACGGGCGCTTTGCCTGCCCGCCATACCGACTCCATTTTCTCCACCATCGGCGAACAGCTCGGCATGGTGGGATGCATCATCGTCCTTCTGCTCCTGCTGGCCATCGTGCTGCGCATTTTCTACGTGGGCATGAAGTCCCCGGACCTGCAGAACCGCCTGATCTGCATCGGCATTGCCGGTATGTTCCTGTTCCAGATCCTGATCAACGTAGGCGTCTGCCTGGGTCTGCTGCCCGTCATCGGTCTGGCGCTGCCCTTCTTCAGCTACGGCGGCAGCTCCATCCTCACCTCATTTATCGCCATGGGCATCGTCTCGGGCATCAAAATGCGGCCTGCGCCGGACATCAGCGCCCACTATATCCGGCCGTATTAAAACTGATAAGAAAAATTCCGTCGTTTGGAAACGGCGGAATTTTTTTGCATATTTTCCGGTGTTCGGTGCAACCTATGACCGTAGATTTTATAGGAGGGACTCATATGAAACCCATCATCCGATGCATCACCCTGTTCGCCTGCCTGCTGGCCCTCTGTTTCAGCGTCAGCGCCGCGGACGCCCGGACCCTTTATAACACGGAATACTGCTTCAGTCAGGCCGATTTTTACACCGACGACCTCAACGACCTCAGCGGCATTTTTGTCAGCGCCGTCCCGGAGGACTCCGTCGCCGTAGTCGCCCTGGGCAGCCGCGTGCTGCGGGCAGGCGACATTCTTCCGGCGGAGGCGCTGGACCGTATGCGCCTGCTGCCCACCTGCACCGAAAGCTGTGACGCGGTGCTGCAATACCAGCCCATCTGCGGTGCAGCCCTGGGCGAACCGGCCTGTCTGACCGTCCGCATCCAGTCCGGCAAGAACGAAACGCCCAAGGCCATCGGCGCGGAGTTCGAGACCTACAAAAACATCCCCAACGACGGCACCCTCTGCGGCAATGACCCGGAAAACGCCTCCCTGACCTTCCAGCTTGCGGAAAAGCCCAAGCGCGGCACCGTCAAGCTGGAAAGCGACGGCACCTACGTCTACACCCCGGACAAAAACCGCGTGGG
>CAMGRA010000133.1 GCA_946061345.1 uncultured Clostridia bacterium
ACTGTTTTCGGAGGTTCTCTATGCTTCCTGATGGTTTTATAGCGCGGATGCGCCGTCTGCTCGGGGCGGAATTCGACGCCTTTTTCGCGTCCTACGAGTTGCCGCGCAACACCGGCATCCGTCTGAATACGCTCAAGGCAGCCTCGCCCCTCCCCTTCTGCGGTGAACAGATTCCCTGGGAGCCCAACGGTTACTATTATGACGCTGCTTCCCGCCCCGGACTGCATCCGCTCCACGACGCGGGTGCCTATTATCTGCAGGAGCCGAGCGCCATGGCACCGGCCCGTCTGCTGGACGCACAGCCCGGTGAGAACGTTCTGGACCTGTGCGCCGCGCCGGGGGGCAAGTCCACACAGATCGCCGCAGCCATGAAAGGGCGCGGACTTTTGGTCTGCAACGAGCTTCATCCCAAGCGGGCGCAGATCTTATCCTCCAACATTGAGCGCCTCGGCATCCCCAACGCCCTGGTGCTCAACGAGCATCCGGCCAGACTGGCAGAGCGGTTTCCCGGCTATTTTCACCGCATTTTGGTGGACGCGCCCTGCTCCGGCGAGGGGATGTTCCGCAAGGAGGACGCGGCGGTGACGGACTGGAGCGAGGCGACGGTCCGCATGTGCGCCGAGCGCCAGAGCGAGATTTTGCACTCCGCCGCGCAGATGCTGAAGCCCGGCGGACGGCTGGTCTACTCCACCTGCACCTTTTCGCCGGAGGAAAACGAGGGCGTTATCAGCGCTTTCCTCCGCTCCCACGCGGATTTTTCCGTGGAAGAAGTTGACGCGCCGTGGTTTGATCCCGGACGCCCCGCGTGGGTCGAGGACCCGGCCCCCGGGCTGGAACACACCTTCCGCCTTTGGCCCCACAAGCTGCGGGGCGAGGGACATTTTGCCGCCGTTCTCCGTCGGGAGGGCGACGGTGCAGAAGCAGCGGTCCCGGCAGAAAAAACCGTGCCTCTGCCCGGGGCAGTAACCGATTTTCTGGCGGAACACCACATTCCCCTGTCCGGCAATGGCATTTCCTTCGGCAGCACCTGGTTCCTGACGCCCCAGGAGCTGCCGGAGCTGCGGGGCCTGCGGGTGCTCAGAGCCGGACTGGAGCTGGGCGAGGTGCGCAAGGAGCGCTTCGTACCCGCTCACGCATTGGCGCTGTGGCTGCAGGACTTCCCTGCCGCCGTCGATCTTCCCGCCGGGAGCGCAGAGGCCGCCGCTTATCTGCGGGGCGAAACGCTGCACAGTGATCTTCGCGGCTGGGTCCTGGTCCGCGTGGACGGGTGCAGCCTTGGTTGGGCAAAGGGTGCCGACGGCGTTCTGAAAAACCACTATCCCAAGGGGCTTCGCAGGGTATAACTATTTCAGCCCCAATTGGTAAAAGGCAACAGCACTGGCTGCCGCCACGTTGAGAGAATCCACCCCGTGGCTCATGGGGATGCGGACGGTGTAGTCGCAGTGGGCAATAGTATCCGCCGCCAGGCCGTCGCCCTCCGTTCCCAAGACAATGGCCAGCTTTTCCTCGGCCAGGAGGCGCGGATCATCCAGGCGGACGGAATCCTCCCGCAGGGCCATAGCCGCCGTCTTGAAGCCCAGGGCATGAAGCCGCTCCGGCCAGGAATTCTCGTCCTCCAAAAAGGTCCAGGGCACCTGAAATACCGTCCCCATGCTCACCCGGACGGCCCGGCGGTAGAGCGGATCGCTTCCGGCACTGGTCAGCAGCACCGCGTCCATATTCAGCGCCGCCGCAGAACGGAAGATCGCGCCGATGTTGGTGGGATTCATCACGTTTTCCAACACCGCGATCCGCCGCGCACCGGCGCAGACCTCCTCCACGGAGGGCAGCTTCGGTCGGCGCATGGCGCAGAGCATCCCGCGGGTCAGGTGGAAGCCTGTCAGTTGGATCAGCACCTCCAGCTCCGCCGCGTAGACGGGAACGTCTCCGCACCGCGCAAGAATCTCCCGTCCCTTGCCCTCTACGTGCTTGTGCTCCATCAGAAACGACACGGGCACGCAGCCTGCGTTGAGGGCGCGCTCGATGACGTTGGGGCTTTCGGCAATGAACAGGGCATTTTCCGGGTCCGCACGATTTAGAAGCTGTCCCTCCGACAATCGGGCGTAGATATCCAGCTCCGGCGCGGAAAAATCCGTGATCTCGATAATATTCGGCATATGTTTCTCCTGTATTCTGTAGCTTTTTCTCCGTATTGCCGCTCTGCGGCTGTTTTTGCAGGCACTATTATACCACACTACATAGGCGCTTCCAATGGCATTTTTCGCGTAACTGCATATTTTTCCCCAAGTGTGGAACTTTTTTCCTTTCTTGCCGTCATATAATCATAAAGAACAAGGAGGAACAGTCTATGAAACGCAGATGGAGCCTTTTTCTTGCCGCCGTTTTGATCCTTGCAATGATCCTGTGCGGCTGCAGTGCATCCGCTGAGGAAAGCGCAGATTATTACGAAGCCGAGCAGATGGTGGAGATCCCCAACCGGGAGTATTACGACACCTCCAGCACCGCTGCATCCGGCACTGCGCCGAACACGCTGCAAGATGCGCGGAAGCTCATCAAACGGGTCGACCTGACCATCCGGACCGAAACCTTTGACGAATACCTGTCAGCTTTGGATGCAGCCGTCGTCAGCAGCCGGGGCTATGTGGAGTACTCCGACATCGGCGGCACGACGCAAAAATGGGCGCAGTACACCGTCCGCATCCCGGTGGAGCATCTGGACAGCTTTCTCGAGGCCATCTCTCAAAAGGGCGTGATCGCCGGCAAGTCCACCTCCCAGGAGGACGTGACCCTGCAATATGTGGACACGGAAGCCCATGTCACGGCGCTGCGTACCGAGGAAGAAAGCCTCCTGCGGCTGCTGGAGCAGGCGGAATCCGTGGAGGACATCATCTCCATTCAGAATCGTCTCTCCGGCGTGCGCTATGAGATCGAGTCCTACGAATCCCAGCTCCGGACCTATGACAATCTGGTGGATTACGCCACCGTCACCCTGTACGTGGACGAAACATCCCACGTGCAGGAAGTCCCGGGCTCCGACAGTGTTTGGGGGCAGATCGGCGCCAATTTGAAGGAGAACCTCTACGGCATCGGCCAGTTTTTCCGCGGGCTGTTCATAGTTCTGGTCTCGGCGCTGCCCTTCTTCCTTCTGATTGCCGTGATCCTGCTGCCGATCCTGTATTTCACAGTTTTCCGGCCCCGCAAAAAACGCAAAGCGAGAAAAAAGAACGACAACATCAAATAACGGATAAAATCATAACCACCGGCCATGCCGGTCGTATGCACTAGCCCCCTTGGGGCATGCCCTCGGATGAGCCTATAGGCTCATCGAATTTTCATTCGCTTGCATGAAGAGCCCTACCACCGCAGATGCGGTTATGCACACA